>CAZRWZ010000005.1:6954-31971 GCA_964603745.1 uncultured Bacteroidaceae bacterium
TCTAAACCTTCGTTTACAACTACAAAAGCATCAAGTATGGACTTCGACACATTTATTGCTAACATTGCTGTTAGGAATAAATACATCATTCCAATCATTTTCTGTCGACCCGTTTCGGGACAATTTGCTGCTGACATTTTTTAAATCAATTTAATTTTTATAATTGAACATTCATTGCAGACAACATGTTTCCGTAAACAGTGTTCATTGCAGCAAGATTATTACTTAATTTAGATATTTGCTCTTTATAAACTTTAGTATCTTCAACAGAGTCATGTAAATTAGTCATCATTTCATCTAATCCGGAATATAATTCCTTAGATGCTTCAATATGATTATTTGCATTATCTAATTGTAATTCGTAAACAGCATTAAGAGCAGTTAAATTTTTAGTCATTACATTTAATTGCTCACCATAAGTTTTATTACCTTCGGTTGCAGCAACATTTTCATTATTTAATGATTCTGTTAATTTCGCATAAGAATTAGCTAAACCGTCAGCTTTTTCTTTAACTGTAATATTAGAATTTGTTAATTCTTCTACAGCTTTATTATAATTTTCGCTAAATCCGGTCATAGTATCCGAAGCTTTCTTCACATTTGTTACATAATCGTTAGTAGCAACAGTTGCGTCGGCTAAGTCAGATAATTTTTCGGTAGTTGTATTAAGATTTTGTAATCCTGATCCTAATCTTTCGAATAATTCCGGAGACAATTCACCTTGTTCTAATAAAGCATCAAATTTTTCTAATGCAGAGGTAGTTCCTGTACTACCAAAACCACCTTGTGCTTTTATTTCATCTTCATCTTCTAAACCTGCTAATTCAGGATACACTAAACTCCAGTCATATTCTTCGTGTAATGGTTCGAAAGCTGATGTAAAGAATATAAATGCCTCCGTTGAAAGCCCTGCTACAAGCATAACTCCTGAACCTTTCCAGTGCATAATTTTAAACATCGCTCCAATAAGTACAACAGTTGCACCCCAACCATATACTTTGGCCATAAATTGTTTCCAGCCATTACTTTGTGTTAATTCGGTAAGATTAAAACCCATAATTCTAAATTTACTTGGTTAATAAAAAATATAATTAATAAACATTTGATTCTCCACTATCGTCCATATCTCTTCCTAGATATGCTCTAACATTTCTAAATCCTATATAAGATTTAGATGTATCTTGAAATTCGTAAGTACGAGTTCCGCATTGTAAATAATATGCTATATCTTTCCAAGAACCGCCTCTGATAACTTTACGTTTTTTCTCTGGTTGTTCTTTTGGTAAAGCATTATAATGATAATCTGGACTTAAATCATCAGTCCAACTATATGCTGCCTCATCAAATGCATTTGATGTCCATTCTGCAACATTACCTGCCATATCATATAATCCATAGTCGTTAGGTGCATTAATTGCAACAATTACAGGATAAAAACCTCCGTCTGCCGGATAGTTACCTCTCATTGGTTTAAAGTTTGTGATATAACAACCGTGCATATTGGTTGTGTAATAACCACCCCAAGGATACATAGATTCTTTTAATCCTCCTCTTGCAGCATATTCCCATTGAGATTCTGTTGGTAATTCAAAATCTTGCACAAAAGATTCTCCCATTGTTTTTAAGAAATGATTTCTAAGATTTGTTCTCCAAACACCAAATGCTGTTGCTTGTTTCCAATTTACACCAACTACAGGATAGTTATCATAAGCCGGATGCCAAAAATACATTTTTGTCATAGGATCATTATATGAATAAGTAAAGTCACTAATCCAACATAATGTATCGGGATAAACATTAACAATATCTTTCATTATATACGAGCCTCTGTTACGTACATTAACTGTTTGTCCGTTTTTATACTGAGGTTTTGTATCTGTAGAATTTTTCGATTTTTTAAATTCTTGACCTTTTATTGTAACTGTTCCAGAATATAAATCTAATTTCGATAATCCTTTTCCTTCTGCTTCTAAATCTTCAACATTATAGTTGACATATAAAGAATCCCAATTAAATGCTTTTCTTCTTTGTAGGCGTGTATTATTACCGTCTGAAGATTGTTTAAAGCTTTGAATTTTTGATGCTTGTTCTAGGTCAACCCAATAATAAACATAGTTTAACATTCGTCCATCAAGTTCCCATCTATCATAGAATCTCTCATCTCCTTGATAATAAACACCTTTTACAGCGTCCCATATTTCTTTATTATTACTTCCTTGACCTACAGTTGGTTCTACATCCCATGGAATTGGAGCTTCCCAATTAATAAATCTGCTTTCTGCATAAGTTTTAAAGAAATCATCAGGATTTTCTTTTAAACCTGGAGGTCCATCACCTGTATATAGGCTTGTTGTTTCTTCTTCGGTATAATCATCTACTTTATAGAAATCATTATCATATCCACTGTCGTCAAAATCAACATACATTAATCTTGTATATACTAATGAATCTCTAACCCAGTAAACAAATTGACGATACTCGTTATTTGTTATTTCTGTAATATCCATCCAAAATGGAGGTACAGAAACTGTTTTAGATTCAGCAGTCATTGCCCAAGATATATCTTGATCATTAGGACCCATATTATAACTGCCCATTTTGATAAAAGCCATACCAAAAGGTTGCGGCTCATACCACACCTCTCTATTTTCTACACCATGCAATTCGCCATCGCCGTATGTACATCCGTATAAAAGAACTGTTATTAATAATAGTAGTGTACTTCTAAATACCACCATTCGTCTACTAATTAATAATAGAAGTAATTTCCTCATAAATACCTCCTTTTTATATTGCTATGCAACGTTTTTAAAAATTATAAAGTTCTAACACCTTTGTTAATACTTTTTCCACCAGAACCTGACACATTGAAACAATATTTTAACATTATTTCAATAGATCCATTATTATAATGACTCAACTGAGACATTTGTATATCGTATGCAATACCTACATTTAGAGCACCCATATTAAATCCTACAAGAATTATTGCAGCTTCGTTTACTCGATAAGTAAGACCTGCCCAATATTTTTTCTCATAATAGATATTTGCATTAAAACTGTATTGACTTGTAACTCCATCTGATTTAATCATAAAACTCGGCTTTATTTCCCATTGTGGAGCAGGCAGGGTGTAATAATATCCTGCGGTTAAATAATAGTGTCTTTTTAGAAAAGGCACTTTGTCGTTTGAAAACTTAAATTTTGGTTGTGTAATATGTGTTGTAGATAGTCCTGCATAAAGAAGATTATCAGAAAGCATTACTCTATAAAATAGTCCAAAATCCATATCAAAAACCATATGACTTTCGGCATTTGGTACTGCAGGATCTGATGAAGGATCTACATTATTGTTTTCTAAATAGTCATATGTTTCCCAATCGCCATCAATTCCTCTGTTTAAAAGACCTACAGATAATCCAATTCCTAAATTTCCACCTTCGCCTAAGTCAAGTTTATATGCATAAGAACCTTTTATATTAATGTTTTTTTCGAAACCAATTTCATCACTAATGATTGATAAGCCAACTCCACTACTAATGTTTTTAATAGGCATATCTGCATTAAATACCATTGTTGCCGGTGCTCCTTCAAAGCCCATCCATTGTTTTCTATATATACCATTAGCACAAATTTTGCCGTTACTACCTGCAAAACCTGGGTTAATTGACATATGATTAAACATATTGAAACTATACTGAGGGTCTTGCTGTGCATAACCACTTAGTGAAAGTAATAATACTATAGAAATAATTAATCCTTTTCTAACCATTTTCTTGCCTATTTGTACGTAATTTTCTTGGTCTTCCATACTTTTTCAAAAAGTAAAATAAATAAAAAAAAATCGTTTCTCCAAACATTTATTAACAATTTTAGTTAATAAAGTTTGAAAAACACTGAGTATCAATAATTTAAAAACTTTAATTTAAATGCATTTTACATCTAAAGATTTTACTAAAGTAACAAAATTTTAATAAATTATAATTCTTTAACGTAAAAAAGTGAAATTTTATTACATTAAAACTAAAAATATGTTAACAATTAGTTATTTATTAAGCATTTAAGCTAATATTTTTTATTAAAATATTTTTTTCAATTGGAATTACTCCAACCTTTTCACAAACTATTCCTCCAGATAAATTAGAAATATATGCTATTTCGGAGATATTCATACCAACACACAAACATAAAGTTGCCACACTTATTACTGTATCACCTGCTCCCGAGACATCTGCAATTTGTCTAATTATTGCAGGAAAATATTTTCCTTCTTCTGCTGACCTTATATAAACCCCTAATTCTGACAATGTTGTAAATACATACTTAGCATTTAATTTTTCTTGAAGTATTTTTACGGTATCAAAAATTTCTTCTTTATTAGTTTTGTCAATATCAATTTTTAAACCTTCTAACATTTCTTTTAGGTTAGGTTTAAAAAGGCTCACAGCTTTATATAATAAGAAATTCCTTTTTTTAGGATCAACACTTGTAAAAATATTTTTTTTATTGGCTAAATTAACAATTGTGTAAATAATATTTTCTGTTATTACTCCTTTGTCGTAATCTTCAAAAATAATTGCATCAATTTTTTTTGAATCTATTATTTTAATTATTTGTGCTAAAAAATCTTTTTCTATTTGCTTTTGTAGAACATCAGAAGTTTCTTCATCAACACGCAACAAATGCTGTGCTTGACTTATTATTCTGGTTTTTGTAGTGGTAATTCTATTTTTACTTATATATATACCTTCGTTAGTAATATTACGTTTTTGTAATAATGATGTAAAAATACGTCCTTTATCATCGTCGCCAATTACTGAACAGATTATTGGATTTGCTCCAAGTGCTTTAATATTAAGTGCAACATTTGCTGCTCCGCCAAGGCGATTTTCTCTTTTTTCTACTGAAATAATTGGTACGGGAGCTTCGGGTGAAATTCTGTTCACATCGCCCCACATATAGGCATCTATCATTACATCGCCAATTATTAGTATGTTTTTAGAGTTAAACTCTTCAAACTTTTTTATTATTTTATCTCTATCCAAAACAATATTTTTTCCAAATTTATATTTTTTTCTTTATTTATTAAACATATTAGTTAGTATTTTAGAAATAATTAAAATATATATCTTAAATTTATGCTCAAAATAATATTCAACTATTATGTTAAAAGAACTAATAATAAAAAATAGAAGTTATCGCCGATTTTATCAGAATCACAAAATAAA
The DNA here is from genome assembly GCA_964603745.1 of uncultured Bacteroidaceae bacterium. Taxonomy (GTDB): domain Bacteria; phylum Bacteroidota; class Bacteroidia; order Bacteroidales; family JAFGXI01; genus CAZRWZ01. Next base: position 12,183 of record CAZRWZ010000005.1, read on the forward strand.
AAAAGAACTTTTATTAGATTTAATTGATTTAGCTCGTTTATCGGCATCGGCAAAAAATAGCCAAGCATTAAAATATTATATCTCTAATGATGAGCTTTTGAACAAACAAATTTTTTTGTCTTTAGCTTGGGCAGGGTTTTTAAAAGACTGGGCAGGTCCGATAGATGGAGAACAGCCATCGGCATATATTGTGATTACTCTTGATAAAAATATAACAAACAATAATTATTGCGACCATGGAATTGCGGCACAAAGCATTTTACTTGGTGCTGTTGAAAAAGATTTAGGAGCTTGTATTATTGCAGCTATAAATAAAGAATCGCTTACAAAAACTTTAAATATTACTGATAATCTAGAAATTTTACTCGTTTTGGCTATAGGGAAACCGAAAGAGGAAATAAATATATATGAAATTGATAATGGCGAAGATACAAAATACTGGAGAGATAAAAACAAGGTTCATCAAGTACCAAAAAGAAAACTGCAAGATATTGTAATTAATATAAATTAACGATGAGAAATATTTTTTTAATATTAGTTTTATGCTTTAATATTGCTAAATCGCAAGATTTTAAAAGCTTTAATGATAAACCCAAATATGCTTGTCAGCACACAAAATTGGATTTTAGACATGCTACAAATGCCGGGCACGAGATAGATTTAAAATATGCAAAAATATTTTGGGAATTATATCCTGATACACATTATATAAAGGGAAATATTTTATACGAATATCAAATTGCAGGAAATACAGATTCTATTTCTTTTGATTTAAGCTCGTATTTAACAGTAGACTCTATTATTTATCATGGCAATTTAATTAGTTTTAATCATGCAAATGATATTATTCTAATACATTTTACAAATACCTTAATTGTCGGAGAAACAGATTCTTTAAAAATATATTATCAAGGAAGCCCTTATTATGAAGATGTAGAAGAACAATCTTTTATTACCGAAAAGTATGGATATAATGGCGATTCTATTCCAATTATTTGGACTCTGTCTGAACCATACGGAGCATATCAATGGTGGCCATGCAAACAAGGCTTAACCGATAAGATTGATTCTATGGATATTTATATTTTAACCGATACAGCATATCAATGCGGAACGGCAGGTTTATTAATTTCGGAAGAGATAAATCAAGATAAAAAAATAATTCATTGGAAACACACATATCCGATAGTTTCGTATTTGCTTGGAATTGTTCTTACAAAATTTGATGAAACCGAAAAGTATATACCTTTATATACAGGAGATTCAATTTTAATGAAAACTTATAGTCTTTTAAATAACGAAGATGATATTTATCCTCAGCAAAATAGGTTAGATTCTATTTTTAATATTTACACAAAATTATTTATTCAATATCCGTTTATAAACGAAAAATATGGACATATGATGTGGACAGGAAAAGGAGGAATGGAGCATCAAACCATGAGTTCGATGGAATGTATCGATTGCGAATTTCTTGTAAATCATGAACTTGCACATCAATGGTTTGGCGACTATATTACTTGCAAATCGTGGCAAGATATATGGCTAAACGAAGGTTTTGCTACGTGGTGTGGTTTTATTGCCTACGAAAATATGTGGGGAGGATATTGGTTAGAAAAATCGTTGACGCAAACAATTGATAAAATAACTGAATTTTCTGATGGCTCTGTATTTGTTGATGATACAACAAGTGTTGAAAGAGTTTTCGACGGCAGATTATCGTATTCTAAAGGAGGAATGCTTTTGCATATGCTTAGATGGGAACTTGGCGATAGTTTGTTTTTTGCAGGAATAAATTCATATTTAAACGATAATGATTTAAAATATGGGTTTGCTTCTTCTGCAGATTTAATAAGTAATATGGAACAGGTTGCTGATACAAGTTTAACCGAATTTTTTGCCGATTGGTTATACGGAGAAGGTTTTCCTAGGTATGAAATATTGTATGAAAAAAACGAAAATTTTGTTGAATTGGAGATTTCACAAAGCAGTTCTCACCCATCGGTTAGTTTTTACGAAATGCATGTGCCTCTTCAGTTTTGGTATAATGGAAACGATACTATAATTAGTTTTTACAATACCGAAGCAGATCAGTTTTTTAATATTAGTTTGCCCAACGAATTAGATTCAATTGTTTTTGATCCTGAACATAAACTTGTTGCAAAATCTGTTATCACACAAGGAATACATAAAATAGATAAACCGGAAATTTTAATTGTCCCAAATCCTTTTAAAGATTACATTATTGTTAATTTTAATAATTTACCTTTAGAAATACAAACTATAACAATATCTAATATGCTTGGCGAAGAGCTTAAACAAATATCGAATAAAGATACTTATCAGAAAATAAATTTAAGAAAATTTCCGACAGGCACGTATATAATATCTGTAAAAACAACAGAATTTACAATTAAAAAGAAAATTGTAAAGAATTAATTCTTATTTTTAGCAAAAAAATCGAAAATTTTAGATGAGAGAAATAGTATTTTTAAATAGAAATGCCGATAGTTGGAAAGAATTTGAGGCTCTTCTTACATCTAAGTCAGATAATCTTGATAAACTAGGAGATTTATATATACAGTTAAATAATGATTTATCGTATGCTCAAACTTTTTATCCAAATAGTAAGGCTACAGCATATTTAAACGATTTAACCATACGTGCCCATCAAAAAATATACAGAACAAAAAAAGAAAAAAAAGGTAGAGTTTTACAATTTTGGAGAGAAGATTTTCCATTGGTTATCTATCAAACAAGAAAATATTTTATTTACTCTTTGCTTATTACAATTATCAGTACATCAATAGGTTGGCTGTCGTCGGCAAACGATGAAACATTTGTTCGTTTAATCATGGGCGATGCATATGTTAATATGACCGAAGCAAGTATTACAAAAGGCGACCCAATGGCGGTTTACAAATCGAGTAATGAAATGACAATGTTTTTAGGAATTACTTTAAACAATATACGAGTTTCTTTTTTTGCTTTTGTTATGGGAGTGTTCTTCTCGGTAGGCACAGGATATATTCTTTTTACTAATGGGATAATGTTAGGGGCATTTCATTATTTAATGTTTAAAAACGGTGTGTTATTACATTCGTTGTCGGTAATATGGCTACATGGAACAATAGAAATTTTTGCAATTATTGTTTCTGGGTCGGCAGGGATATTAATTGGTAACTCATTCCTTTTTCCGGGCACTTATAAAAGGTCTGTTTCATTTACAAAAGCTGCTAAAATTGCAACAAAAATAATTATTGGTTTAATACCTTTTTTTATAATTGCAGGGTTTATCGAAGGTTTTATTACACGATATTCTAACATGCCAATATTTTTAAAACTGTTTATCATAGGAGGTTCTATAGCATTAATTGTGTGGTACTTTTTTCTTTATCCTATAAAAATTAATAAAAAACTAAATTATAATGGAAAATCAATTTACAACTGAAAGCAAAATTAATTTTAAGCAAGTTCGCGAATTTGGCGATATTTTTAATGCAACATTTACGTTTATTAGAGAAAATTTTAAAAATATTATTATCCCCTTATTAATTTATGTTGGACCATTAGTTGCAATTTTTGGAGTATTATATGCAATTTTGTTAACAAAATATTTAGGTATTGGAGCTTTTAAAGGTGGAATAATGCAATATAACACATTTAATTTTGGGCTTGATGCTTCATTGTATTTAATGGTTATTATGTTATTGGCTATTTTGTTTTTTACTTTATTAGTAGGTATAATTTATTCGTATATAATTTTTTATATTGAAAAAGGCAAAGATAATTTTACACACTCCGATATTTTTAACAATGCATTAAAATATTTTTTTCAGATACTTGCTACAAATATAATAACAGGTATTTTTGTAGTAGTTGGTAGTATATTTTGTTTTTTGCCGGGTATTTATCTTGGCATTTCTATGTCGTTTATGACCTTTATTGTTATGTACGAAAAAAAAGGAGTGGGGCATGCATTGAAAAGAACATTTGAAATTGCTAATGCAAAATGGTGGTGGAATTTGTTAATTATATTTATTTTTTCGATAATAACCGGAATTATAGGAAATGTATTAGGATTACCATTTATGATAATTCAATTCCTTTTTCAATTTGGGGCTTTAGATATGCAATATGCTGATATATTATACATGTTTTCATTGTCGGGCACATATGTAATCTCATACCTAACATACACTATAATATTTGTTGCAATTGCATTTCAGTATTTTAGCATAGTTGAAGAAAAAGAAGCTCCCGATTTGCATGATAGAATGAGCCAAATAGGACAAGAAATAACTGAAAAGACAAATTAATAGAGTTGAGTTTTAAGTATTTATATATAATTTTCATGTTATTATTTTCGGTAAACTTTGCTTTTGCCGAAAAAGATACTCTTGCTCCATTTTTAGATATATCGAATATAGAGATTAGAAAATTTGATGAAAAAAACTTCGAAAAATATAAAGATGATGACGATTTCAATTACCATAGAATTTATAAAAGCCCTGAAACCCTTTGGGAAAAACTACTGTATTTTGCACATAAGCTACTAGATTTTATTTTTAATAATAAAAAGCCCTTAGGTATTTTTGTTAGATATGTTTTAGTATTGGCTTTGATATTTGCCATTGGATTCTTTTTGGTGAAAAGTAAATACAGACGGCTGTTTTTTAAAAATAAAACTATTTCTGAAAACATCTTAATATCTGAAACAGAAGAAGATATTAATAATTTAAATATTGATGAATTAATAAATAATGCAAAAGCAGAAAAAAATTGGAGATTAGCAACACGGTATTATTATCTAAAATTATTAAAACAATTAAGTGTAAATCAAATAATTATTTGGGAAATTAATAAAACAAATCGTGATTATATAAATGAATTACGAGAAAGCAAATTTTTTGATAAATTTAACAAACTAAGCCAAATATACAATTATGTTTGGTATGGCGATTTTAGCATCTCTGAAACCGATTTTATTGCTATTAGTATAGAATTCGACTCCTCAATTCAAAAAATTACAAACTCAGAAAGCAATAAAAAATGAGCAAATTAAATATTAAATATATAATTATTTTAGTTGCAGGAATTGTTCTTTTTATTATTGCCGAAATGACTATGCAAAACCCTATCGATTGGCGAAAAACATATAAAAGAAGCGATAAAATACCTTATGGAACAATGGTGCTTTTTGATGTTTTGCCTAGCTTATTTCCAAATGCAGAGATTATTGAAAACAAAAAAAGCTTTTATGAATTTATACAAAAAAGCGGAGATAATTATGAACCCGTTAATTACATAATAATAAATGATATAATTGAGCTTGACGATTTAAGCTCAGATTTATTTATTGATTTTGCAGCAAAAGGAAATAACTTATTTATTGCAGCAAATAATATTTCTGAAAATCTTTGTGATACTTTGCAGTTTACAACAAGCTCTTGGTGGAAATACAAACTAAACGATACAAGTTCAACAATAAATTTAGTAAATCCGCAATTAAAAAAAAATAAAGGATATTTATTTGAAAACAAGTTATACGAAAGATATTTTAATAGTTATAGCGATAATAATTTTACAATATTAGGTTTAGCCGAAAACGGAAAGCCAAACTTTGCGAAATTTAAAATCGGTAAAGGAAATATTTTTATAAATTTACAACCACTTGTTTTCACAAATTTTCATATGCTTAACAGCGATAGAAATTATATTTCTAATGCTTTATCGTATCTGCCCAACAAAAAAATTATTTGGGACGAATATAACAAAGGTTTTAAAGCCGAAAGCCAAACGCCAATGCGATATTTCTTATCACGGCAAGCACTAAAATTTGCTTTTTATTTATTTATGGCTACTTTATTCTTGTATTTAATTTTTGAATTTAAACGAAAACAACGATATATTCCTATAATAAATCCGCCAAAAAACGAGACTGTAAATTATGTAAAAACTATTGGCGAGTTATATTTTCTTAACAAAGATTTTAAAGGTATAGCAAATCAAAAAATTAATTTCTTTTTAGAAAATATAAGAAATAAGTACTACATTAAAACCAATGTTGTTAACGATGATTTTTTTGAGCAACTAAGTTTAAAATCAAATAAATCTATTGATGAAATAAAAATATTGTTTAATTTAATTTCTGATATAAGAAATAAAGAAAAACTTATCCAAAACGAACTTATTTTGCTTAATAAACTTATAGAAGAATTTTTTTAGTATTTTGCATAAAAATTAAAATTTATGTTTTTTAATATCCCACAAGGCGAAAATTTTGAAATAAATACTATTGTTTTAGATTTAAATGGAACATTAACCGTTAATGGTATTCTTTCGGAAGAAACAAAAAAACTTATAATACAATTAAAAAATTTAGACTATAGAATTGTATTGATTTCGGGAGATATTAGAGGAAATGCCAAAATAATTTCTGAAGAATTACAAATAGAGCTTTTTTTAGGAAAAACGAGTAATGAGAAAGCTTTACAGATGAAGAATTTTAACAAAGAAAACACGGCAGCTATTGGAAATGCACGTATTGATATTGGTACATTTGCAAATGCAAGGCTTTCGGTTGCAACATTACAGGCAGAAGGAATTCATACAAAAATTTTAAAATACGTAGATATAATAGTTCCAAATATAAACGATGCTTTAAATTTATTTATTAATAAAAAATCTTTGGAAGGAACGCTACGAGAATAATATACTCAAATCACATAGCTTTTAGGGTTTTCTACTTTTTCTTTTCTAAAATAATAACTAAAAATAAAGATAAGATAAAAGATGATAACATTCCTAAAAAAGTTATAAGAAGCTTTTTAGTATTGTTCTTTTTATACGACACATAAGGTTTTGTAATTATTTGAGCATATGAAATATCTTTATTATATTCTTTTATAGATTTATTATAGGCAATAATTGCATTTGTAACTTCTTTATCAGCTTGTTCAAATCGTCCTTTAAGAATTTTTTGTTTAGGACCATATTTTGCTAAAACCTTTAAAAACTTTTTAGCCTCAGAAATTAATTTTTTATCATTTGTACGAAAAAGACCTTTTGTTATAGCATCTAATTGCATTTCATAATTTTGAATTCCTAAGCTGTCTCTTAAAAATAATAATTCAGTATTTAAAGAATCTCGTATTTTAGTCCATCGTGTTATTTCTTTATTAGCTATATATATTACTTCTCGTATTTTAATTCTATACAAATTTGTTACTTTTTGATTATAATATTCTATAACAGAATCAACAATTTGTGCTGCTATTTCTGGTTGTTTATCGGTAACAGTAATATTTACAGATTCATACTCGGTTTTACTAATGTCAATTTTTTTATTGTACATGCCATAAATTGCCGAGATATAATCAACTTTATTGGTATCAATATTATAATGTTGTATTAAATTAAAAGAGTTAATTACCTTGTCTTTAATTTCTCTTGAATCGAGTATTTGTAACATTTGTTCGGTATGGCTTTCGGTAGAATAAGTGCCAATATTAACCGGATATATAACTGCATTAGAAGAGTAATCGGGTTTCATTAAAAATGTTAGACCAAAACTTATTATTGTACCAACAAGAGTTATTACAAAAACATGTAATTTCCATTTAATTAGTATGTCAGTTATCTTTTTATTATTCAAAAAATCATTCAAAACTTATTTTTTTATTTCAAAAGTAATATTTTTTATTTAAATCACATCATTTTTTTCAAAATAACAACAATTAAGAAATTATTGTTCTGGAAAATATCCTCTCATAATGCCTCTAGATGAGTTCCTTATAAACAAAATTATTTCATCACGTTCTTTAGTTGCAGGCATTTCTGCTTCAATTCTTTCTAGTGCTTGAAAATTATTTAAATTTTTAAGATATAAAAATCTATAAACTTCTTGTATTTCATTTATTTTTTCGTTACTAAACCCTCTACGGCGAAGCCCTATAGAATTAACCCCTGCATATGATAGCGGTTCTCTTCCGGCTTTAGAAAACGGAGGGACATCTTTTCTTACCATAGACCCCCCTGATATCATAACATGCAAACCAATATGCACAAATTGGTGTACAGCAATCATTCCCGAAAGTATTGCCCAATCATCAATAATAACCTCTCCGGCTAATTGTGTAGAGTTTGCAAGAATAACATTGTTTCCAATACAACAATCATGTGCAATATGAACATAAGCCATCAATAAACAATTATCACCAACAACTGTTTTACCTTTGGCAACAGTTCCTCTATTTATTGTAACACATTCTCTAACTGTAGTATTATTTCCTATTTCAGCAGTAGTTTTTTCGCCTCTAAATTTTAAATCTTGAGGGATAGCAGAAATTACAGCACCAGGAAAGATTTTACAATTTTTACCAATTCTAGCACCTTCTAAAATTGTAACATTAGAACCAATCCAAGTTCCTTCGCCTATTTCAACATTTTTATCTATTGTTACAAATGGTTCTATTACTACATTTTCTGCAACTTTTGCATCAGGATGTATATATGATAAGGGTTGTTTCATATTTTTATTCTTTAATTTTAGATATTTGAGCCATTAAATCGGCTTCGCTTACAATATTTTCTCCAACAAACGCTTGGGCTTTCATTACTGCAATACCTCGCCTAATAGGAGAAACTAATTCGCATTTAAACACAAGAGTATCACCTGGTATAACTTTTCTTTTAAATTTAGCATTATCTATTTTCATAAAATAGGTAAGATAATTTTCGGGGTCGGGAACAGAGTTTAAAACTAATATTCCGCCTGTTTGTGCCATTGCTTCAATTTGCAAAACACCAGGCATAACCGGTTCTCCCGGGAAATGACCAACAAAGAACGGTTCGTTCATTGTAACATTTTTAACGCCAATAATTGTTTTTTCATCAATATGCATTACCTTGTCTACCAACAAAAATGGTGGGCGATGAGGTAAAATTTTAAATATGTCGGTTGTTTCTAATACTGGTTTTGAATTTAAATCTAATCTTGGAGCCGAATTTTTCGATTGTTCTTTTTTAATTACCTTTCTAATAGTTTTTGCAAATTCTACATTAACGGAGTGTCCTGGTCTTCGAGCAAAAACTCTACCTTTTAAACGTATTCCTAATAATGATAAATCTCCTATTAAATCTAATAACTTATGTCTTGCAGGCTCATTAGTATAATATAAATCAATATTATTTAGCACTCCTTTTTGAGGAACTACATCTACTTTAGGTAAATTAAAAAAGTTTGCTAATTCGTCAAGAACTTCTTGTTTTACATCTTTATCTACAATAACAATTGCATTGTTTAAATCGCCACCTTTTATTAAATTACTTTTAACAAGAGATTCTAATTCATGAAGAAATACAAATGTTCTAGCTTTTGCAATTTCTTTATAATAGTCGCTCATAGTATTAATGCTGGCATATTGATTTGTAAGAATTGAAGAATCGTAATCTATTAAAACATTCATGCTATAATGCTCATCTGGAACTGCTAAAAATTCTATTCCTTTTTCGTTGTCGGTATAAGATATATTAGATGTAATTATAAAATATTTTCTATCTTCTTCTTGCTCTTCTATCCCTGCTTTTAAAAGTAAATCGGCAAAAATTATTCCACTTCCGCCTAAAATTGGCACTTCCGGACCATCTATTTCTATCAGAATATTATCTATTCCTAATCCATAAATTGCAGATAAAGCATGTTCTACAGTATTAATTCTAACTCCGTTAGTTTCTATTGAAGTACCTCTAGATGTATCTACAACATTTTCTACCAATGCATTAACAATTGGACTACCTTCTAAATCTGTTCTTTGAAATTTATAGCCATGATTACAAGGTGCAGGTTTAAAAGTGATTTCGCAAACCACACCTGTATGTAAGCCTTTTCCACTAATACTTACCGGCGATTTAATAGTTTTTTGTTTATCAGCCATTAATCAATAATCTTAATATTATTATATATTTTAATTTTGCAAAGATACAATTTGCTATTGACTTATGAAAATTAGAGTTTTTATGTTTTATTTTGCTAGTCTTATAAGTATTATTTAACTTTATGCACTAGAATTTTATATATAAATAATAATGAGTACAAAATACAAAAGAATACTTTTAAAACTAAGTGGAGAATCCTTAATGGGAGAACAAGGCTACGGCATCGACTCTAATAGATTAACTGATTATGCAACACAAATAAAAGAAATATCCGATTTAGGAGTAGAAATAGGAATAGTTATTGGTGGAGGTAATATTTTTAGAGGATTAAGCGGAGCATCAAAAGGTTTTGATAGAGTAAAAGGTGATTCAATGGGAATGTTGGCAACAATTATTAACGGTTTGGCATTAAGTTCGGCTTTAGATAATGTTAAATGCAAAAATAATTTAATGACATCTATAAGAATGGAGCCAATAGGCGAATTTTATAGCAAACAAAAAGCTGTTGATTATTTAAATAATGGCAAAGTTGTAATTATTTCGGGAGGTACTAGCAACCCTTATTTTACTACCGATACAGCTTCGTCGCTTAGAGGAATTGAAATTGAAGCAGATGTTTTTTTAAAAGGAACTCGTGTTGATGGAATATATTCTGATGATCCTGAAAAAAATCCTAATGCAACAAAATATGAAAATATTACATTTGACGAAATTTATAATAAAGGTCTTAAAATTATGGACTTAACAGCCACAACAATGTGTATGGAAAATAATTTACCAATATATGTTTTTGATATGGATACTGTAGGAAATTTAAAAAAAGTAATTTTAGGTGAAAAAATTGGAACATTAGTAAAAAAATAGATATTTTTATAAAAAGTAAAAACTTGTAACCATGACAGAAGAAGTTAATTTTTATTTAGAGGAAGCTAAAGAAAAAATGGAAAAATCCATTGAACATCTTGACGATGAACTAAAAAAACTTAGAGCAGGCAAGGCTGACCCAAATATTTTAAACGGTATAACCGTTGATTATTACGGAACAGAAACACCATTGCAACAAGTTTCTAACATAAATACTCCCGATGCCAGAACTATTGCAATACAAGCATGGGAAAAAGCAATGATAGACCCAATTGAAAAAGCAATTATGGCAGCAAACATTGGGCTAACACCAATAAATAACGGAGAATTAATCAGAATTAATATTCCTGTTTTAACCGAAGAACGTCGCCGAGAGCTGGTGAAAATGGTAAAATCTGAAGGCGAAAATGCTAAAATAAGCATTAGAAATACTCGTAGAGAAATAAACGATGAAATTAAAAAACTAGAAAAAGACGGCTTATCTGAGGATATGGCAAAAGATGCCGAAGCAGAAGTGCAGAAAATTACAGACGAATTTTCTAAAAAAGTTGAAGAAGTTATCAATAAAAAAGAAGTAGATATTATGACTGTGTAAGTCATTGTATCTGAAAAATAAAAACAAATAAAGGTGTGAAATTTCACACCTTTATTTGTTTAGAAAACTTCTATAAATTTATAGTAATATTTATAACGAATATAAATAGAAATACCCTTTCAAAATTTTAATTTTATTATTTATCTTAGAAGTTTGTGTTGTTTAAATGTAACTAATTGATAATTAACCATGTTAGAATATATTATTGGAATTGTTAAAGAAAAAAACCCAAGTTTTGTGGTTATAGAGAATCAAGGTATCGGATATTTTATAAATATTTCGTTAAATACCTTCACTCAAATTGGTGATTTAAAAGAAATAAAAATATTTATTCACGAAATAATAAGAGAAGATACTCACGATTTTTATGGTTTTTTTAAATGGAAAGAACGAGATATTTACCGAAAACTAATTTCTGTTTCCGGAGTTGGTCCAAGCACAGCTAGAATGATGCTTTCTTCCTTATCTACCGATGAAATAATAATTGCAATTGGTTCTGGTGATGTAGCAACAATAAAAAGTGTTAAAGGTATTGGAGCAAAAACAGCACAAAGAGTTATAATAGATTTAAAAGATAAATTAACAAATACTGATGAAGAACTAAATATTTTTAACGAACAAGACAATACTATTAAAGATGAATCGTTATCTGCATTGATTATGCTTGGCTTTAACAAAAAACAAGCAGAAAAAGCAGTTGATAAATTAATAAAAGAAAATAAAGAACTAAGTGTGGAACAGGTAGTTAAATCCGCATTAAAATTATTATAAAGACAGAATTTTTTTGAAAAAATATATTAAATATACATTCACATTTCTTCTTTTTGTAGGACTTTGGTCGATAATGCGACCATCGTTTGCATCAGATAAATACGAACAAAATCGTTCGTATTTTTATATTCCACCTCCTGATTCAACGGGTGGCGATAGCAATCTAACACTACCTTTTCCTTTCGAAGACCCTATTAACCAAGCTGCATCAGAAAATGTTACAGAAACACCAATGATGATGCAAACCCCTAGCAATGTTACAACAGAAATAGTTTACGACCCTGTTACAAACGAATATAAAATTGTTAGAAAAGTAGGAGATACACCAATTGGTTCGCCCGAAAGAATGAGCTTAAAAGAATATCAAAAATATGACTTTGATAAATCTATAAAAAATTATTGGAGACAACGATCAAGAAGCGAAACCTTTGAACACAACTCATCATTAATACCAAAACTACACATTGGTGGCGATGCCTTTGAAACAATTTTTGGTAGCGATGTTATTGATATTCGTCCACAAGGTTCGGCAGAATTAATATTTGGTTTAAAAATAAACAAAACAGAAAATCCTACTTTGCCAGAGCGACTTAGAAGAACAACAACATTCGATTTTCAAGAAAAAATACAAATGAATGTTACAGGCTCTATTGGCGATAAATTAAAACTATCGGCAAACTACGATACCGAAGCATCGTTCGATTTTGAAAATAAAATGAAAATCGCATACGAAGGAAAAGAAGACGAAATTATACAAAAAATAGAAGCAGGTGATGTAACATTACCTTTATCAGGAACTTTAATTACAGGTAGCCAAAGCTTATTTGGATTTAAAACAGCTCTTAAATTTGGAAACTTAACCGTAACAAGTATTTTTTCTCAGCAAAAAGGACAAAAGCAAGTAATAAACATAGAAAATGGAGCACAAACCGATGAATTTGAAATTTTTGCAGGAGATTATGAAGCAAATAAGCACTTTTTCTTAGGTCACTTTTTTCGCGAAATTTATGATGAATCTTTAGATGAAATGCCAGTAATTAAATCTGGTGTGCAAATAACAAAAATAGAAGTTTGGATAACAAACAGACAAGGAAAATTTGACGAAGCAAGAAATATTGTCGCTTTTATGGATATGGGTGAATCTGACACATCTATAATTCAAAACCAAGATATCAAAGATTCCTATATGAATCCAAATGCTATCTTTCCAATTGACAGTGCTAACAACGTATTAGGAAATTTAGGATCTCTATATCCCGGCATAGATATTAGAGATATGAATAATATTTCTGCAATAAATGATATTTTTACAATTGGAGAAGATTACGAAAAAATTGAGTCTGCTAAATTATTAAACCCATCAGAATATACTGTAAACTATGAGCTGGGTTATATTTCGTTAAACTCTGCTCTAAACGACGACCAAATTCTTGGTGTAGCTTTCGAATATACATATGGAGGCGAAACCCATAGAGTTGGAGATTTTGCAAAATCGGTAGCAGCACCAAGTGCACTTTTTGTAAAATTACTGAAAGGAACAACTCTAACCCCTAGTCTAAAAAACTGGGATTTAATGATGAAAAATATTTATGCAATTGGAGCATATCAAGTTAGCAAAGATAACTTTTATCTTGATGTAATGTATAAATCTGATAAAACAGGAGCTCCTGTAAATTATCTTGACGAAGGAGCTATTGAAGGAGAAATATTATTAAATGTATTTAATTTTGATAATGTAAATTCTCAATTAGACCAAGGTTCCGACGGAGTTTTTGACTTTATACAAAACATAACAATCCGACCTCAAAACGGAAGAATTATATTTCCTGAAGTTGAACCATTTGGCGATTATCTTAAAGAAAAAATTACAGGAGGCAATCCTTTACTCGATAATATTGCTGACAAATATGTTTACAATGAAATTTACGACTCCACACAAACAAAAGCTTTGCAAATTGCATCTAAAAATAAATTCTTTTTAGCAGGAACATATCAATCTTCTTCTGGTTCAGAAATTTCTCTTAATGCACTTAATATTCCACAAGGTTCTGTACAAGTTACAGCAGGAGGACAACCATTAACCGAAAATGTTCAATATACAGTAGATTACACCCTAGGTAGAGTTAAAATTTTAGACCAAGGTTTATTAGAATCAGGAACACCAATACAAATATCACTAGAAAGTAATTCTTTGTTTAGCATACAAAACAAAACCCTTATGGGAACGCACTTAGACTACAAAATGAATGATAAATTAAACTTAGGTGCAACAGTTATGAATTTAACAGAAAAACCTCTTACACAAAAAGTTAATATGGGCGACGAACCCATTTCTAACACAATTTGGGGATTTGACGGAATATACAGAACACAATCTAATTTTATTACAAGAATGGTAGATAAAATACCTTTTATTGACACAAAAGCACCATCTAACATAACATTTAGCGGAGAATTTGCCCAACTTATTCCCGGACATCCTAAAGTAATTGGAGAAACAGGAACATCATATATAGACGATTTTGAAAGCAGTGAAACCTCACTAGATATAAAATCTTTTAGTGCGTGGTCTCTTGCCAGTGTGCCAAACGATGTTGTAATGTTTCCAGAATCAGATACTAACAATCTATGGACAGGATTTAACCGAGCAAAAATAGCTTGGTATTCTGTTGACCCTATTTTAACAAGACCTGTTGCAGAACAACCATCAAACCTTAAAGGTAGCGACGAAGAATATAATCATTTTGTAAGAGAAGTTTACGAACAAGAAATTTTTAAAAACAAAGAAAGTCCAACAGGAATACCAACAAATATGGCAGTTCTAAACCTTGCATATTATCCAAGCGAACGTGGACCATATAACTATGATGCCGGAGGAATACCAAATATATCTCAAGGTACTGCACCAGATGGTAGTTTAAAAAATCCTGAAAGCAGATGGGGTGGTATAATGCGAAAAATTGAAAGTAGCGATTTTGAAGCATCAAATATAGAACTTGTAGAGTTCTGGTTAATGGACCCATATGTATATGATAATTCGCACCCCGGTGGAGATTTATATTTAAACTTAGGTAATATTTCTGAAGATATTTTAAAAGATTCTCGAAAATCTTTTGAGAATGGCTTGCCTGTAGATTATACTAATCCTATAAATGTTGATACCACTGTTTGGGGGCGTGTTCCAGTTCAACAATCTCTTGTAAATGCATTTGATAATGACCCAGTTTACAGGCAAAATCAAGATATTGGAATGGACGGTTTAGAAGATGCTCAAGAAGCTGATTTCTTTGGAGCAGGAAACCCTTATAACTATAACTTTTTTGCTGAGCTTCAAAACGCAGGAGTTAACATTCCTCAATCATTATATGATGACCCTTCTAGCGATGACTACCACTATTTTAAAGGTTCTGACTATGATAGTGCTGATTCGTTAATATTAGGAAGATATAAAAATTATAATGGTTTAGAGGGAAACTCTCCTACATCAGAACAATCACCCGAAAATTACCCTACTGCGGCATCAACTGTACCTAATACCGAAGATATAAACAGAGATAACACATTAAGCGAAACAGAAAGCTATTTTCAATATCATGTTTCCTTAAGACGTGCTGATATGCAAGTTGGTCGTAATTTTATTACTGATGTTGTAATAGGAGAAAACTCTAAGGGCGAACAAGTTAAATGGTATCAATTTAAAATACCTATTAATAATCCTGAAAAAGTTGTTGGAAATATATCTGATTTTAAATCGATAAGATTTATGAGAATGTATATGAAAAACTTTAATAAAGAAGTTGTTCTACGTTTTGCAAAGCTCGATTTAGTTAGAGAAGAATGGAGAAAATACAATGGGTCGTTACGTCAAGCATCTTTATCGCAAGCCACAGAAGTTGATAATACAAACTTTGAAGTTTCTGCCGTAAATATTGAAGAAAACGGAGATAAATCGCCAGTAAATTATGTTTTACCACCAAAAATATCTAGAGTTATAGACCCAACAAATCCACAACTAAGACAATTGAATGAACAAGCAATGTTAGAAAAAGTTGTTTCTTTAGATGACGGAGATGCCCGAGCCGCTTTTAAAACATCAAAACTTGATGTTAGAAAGTATAAAAGAATAATTATGGATATTCATGCCGAAGATTTAGTTGATGGAAGTTTAAAAAATAATGATTTAACAGCATTTTTAAGAATTGGTAGCGATTTTTCTGATAATTATTACGAATACGAAGTGCCATTAAAATTAACTGCACCGGGATATTACGATGCAGAAAGCGAAGGCGATAAAGAATTAGTTTGGCCAGAAGAAAATCAAATGAATTTTTTATTTGATGAACTTACAATGGTGAAACTAAATCGTAATAAAAAAATGCGAGAAGGAAACTCTAATATAGATATTTTAAATATATATTCTGAACGAGTAGGAAGAAATACCATATATGTAAAAGGTAACCCAAATATTGCAAATATTAAAACAATAATGCTTGGTGTTAGAAACCGAAGCCAAGGAAAAAACGATTTACCTGATGATGGTATGAGCAAAAGCGGTATAGTGTGGTTTAACGAATTGCGATTAACCGATTTTGATGAAGAAGGTGGTTGGGCAGCAAACTCCAGATTACAGATGAATTTAGCAGATTTAGGTTCTGTTTCTCTTGCAGGTATGATAAGTACTAAAGGCTTTGGAAGTATAGAAAAGAAAGTTGATGAACGTAGCAGAGAAGATAGGTATCAATACGACCTTTCTACAAATTTACAGTTAGGTAAATTCTTTAATCAAGAAGCTCAAGTATCTGTTCCTTTGTATATTGGATATTCCGAAGCATTTAGCAATCCGGAATACGACCCACTAGACCCTGATATACCTTTTGACGTAATGCGTAGCTCCGATGCTCTATCGGAAAGTGAAATTGAAGAACGTGTAAAAATAGCACAAGATTATACTAAACGAAAGAGTATGAATCTTACAAATGTTAGAATAAACAAACGAAAAGGAAAAGCTAAACCTTATGATATTGCTAACTTTGGAGTAAGTTATTCATACAATATAATAGAACACCGTGATGTTAATATCGAATATAATAATACTAAACAATACAGAGGAGCTTTAACATATAACTTTAGTGCTGCACCAAAAAATTATATGCCTTTTAGAAAATCAAAAGCTCTTAAAAGTAAACATTTGCGTTTAATTAAAGATTTTAACTTCTACTTGCTACCAAAACAATTTTCTTTTATGACAGATATGACTCGTAAATATAACGAAAGAAAACTGCGTAATATAAATAGAGGTACAGGTTTTATGATTAAACCAACTTACGATAAAAACTTTTATTGGAATAGAATATACGATTTAAAATGGGATATTACAAAAGGTTTAAAAATGGATTTTAAAGCAAGTAATAATGCCAGAATTGATGAACCAATGGGTATAGTTGATAAAGATAATGACACTTACGAAGCATGGAAAGACTCAGTAATGATTAATATCCGGAACTTTGGAAGAAATACCCATTATAATCATATGTTAAATGTAAATTACACCATTCCAATAAATAAAATTAGTTTATTAAGTTGGATTTCATCAACAGCACAATACAGAGCTTCATATAATTGGGATGCCGGACCATTAATGAAAGAATCGTCGTATGATTTGGGTAATATAATTAAAAACTCTAGAAGTTTTAATGGAACAGCAAGTGCAAATATGGTTAATTTATATAATAAAATTCCGTATCTAAAATATATTTATAAAAAATACAGAAGAAGAGGAAGGGTAAACAAACGAAAAAAAGAAACAGAAACAGTTTATTATCCTAGCAAAAAAGACCCACCTAAATATATGGACTTTAAAAAAGGCAAGCCCAAAAGTATAATTCATAAACTTTTAACCCCCGATGTTAAATTAACAGTTACCGATTCATCAGGAGCAGAAGTAAAAGGTAAAATGATTGTAGTTTCTGATAATAAAATTACATTTGAATCTACTCAGAATGTGAAACATGCAAAAATAAGTATAGAAGGACAACGAGAAAAAGTTGATAATATCTTTAAAATAGTTTTAGAAAACACTGTAAATGTTCTTATGGGAGTAAAAAATGTATCTGTTTCATATCAAATAAATGATGGAACTGTTCTTCCCGGGTATTTAGAAAGCACAAGTATTTTAGGTGCTAGCCCTAATATGTCGGCTCCTGGCTTTGGGTTCTTATTTGGGCAACAAGATACTGCATTTGGTATGGATGCTGCACGAAATGGTTGGATAACAACAGACTCTATCTTAAATAGTCCGTTTTTAATGACACACTCCGAAACCTTTAATTTTAGAGCATCAATTGAGCCAATTGTTGGTATGCGTATTGATATTACTGCTGTTAGAACATATGCAAGTAACAATACTACTTACATTTACTATAATCATAATACAAATGTATTTTTTCCTGATAATCAAATACAAAATGGTAATTTTACCATGTCGTTTAATACATGGGGAACAGCTTTTGAAAAAATGGGAGAGAAAGATTATTTTTCTCAGTCTTTTCAAACTTTTAAAGATAACAGAATTATTGTTGCTAACAGATTAGCAGAAGAAAGACGTGGTTTCCAAAACTACAATCCCGACGCAAATAGAGATGCCGAAGGATTTCCAGCAGGATATGGAAGTACTTCGCAAGATGTTGTTATGCCTGCTCTACTTGCAGCATATTCTAACAAAAGTGCAAGTAAAATATCTTTAAGTAAATTCCCAAGTCTTTCTTCAATAAAACCAAATTGGAGAATCTCATACGATGGACTTTCAAAAGTTAGATTCTTTAAACAATATTTTAAGAAAATAACTTTAAACCACTCATACCGCTCTACTTACAGTATATCATCGTATAAAACAGATACTCGTTGGCAAGATGATGGACAAGGATTTACTACAATTAGAGACCAACTTACAAATGCAAACTTTGTTCCTAAATATGAAATAGGTGCAGTTAATATTGCAGAATCATTTAGCCCTTTGTTTAATATTGATATGTCGTGGAAAAATAGTTTAATTACAAAACTCGAAGTGAAAAAGAACAGAAATTTAACTTTTAGTTTTGCAAATAATCAATTAACAGAGGTAAGAGGTAATGAATATATAATTGGTACAGGTTACCGTATTCCTAAAGTAAAGTTTAAAATAGGGAATAAAGAGTTAGAAAGTGATTTAGATATAAGAGCTGATTTTTCTGTACGTGATAATTTCACTATTATTAGAAAAATGGAAGAGAATAATAATCAAATTACTGCCGGACAGAAATTTTTCACAATTAAATTAACCGCAGATTATAGAGTTGGCAGAAGTTTAAATTTCAGATTTTTCTTTGATAGAATAGTTAATACTCCAAAAATTTCTAATACATTCCCAACAAGAAATACTAACTTTGGTTTTAGTATAAGATTTACTCTTAGCGGATAATGTTTATTGGTTTAAATTTATAGGCATAACCTAGCTATGCTTAAAGTTTTAAACTTTAAGAAAGAAAAAACAAATCCGTATAAATTCCCGAAAAGCCAAATATAGCTTGTCTATAAATTCCGATTTCTGCGTTGTTGCTCAAAATCCAAATCCTCAAATACCTT
>CAZRWZ010000006.1:0-29375 GCA_964603745.1 uncultured Bacteroidaceae bacterium
CAGCTAATTCCGCAGCAGCGGCTTCGTCGGCAGCTTTTTGTTCGGCTATTAATTTATCTATCTCCGAAATCTTATCTTTTGGATATTGCTCTTGTTTTAGTTTTAAAGCTTCGTTATATTTAGTTTTTGCTTCGTTATATTTTTTTCCTTTAAACATGCCATCGGCAGAAGCAATTAACTTGTTATAATCGGCATCTAGTTTCTCTTTTGAGGCTAAGGCAGCAGCGGCAGCGGCTTCTTTTGCAGCTAATTCCGCAGCAGCAGCTTCGTCATTATCTTTTTGAGCTAAAAGCTTATCAATTTGAGTTATTTTATTTTTCGGATAAGTTTCTTCAGGTTTTATTGTAAGGGCACTATTGTATTCTTTTTTGGCATTCTCGTAATTCTTACTTACAAAAAATTTATCAGCCTTGTTAATTGCATTATTATAATTTTTATTTATATCCTTCAACTTTGCAAGTAAATCTTCACATTTATCTACCTGTAAATCAGGATAATCAGCATAAGGATCAATATCCATTGCTTCCTCGTAAAAGCCAATAGCTTTTTCATAATCTTTATTATTAAAACTTTTATCAGCTAATAAGATTACCCTTTTATAATCTTCTTCGTTAACTACCGGAGTTCTAAGCAATTTTTCGCATTTTATAATTTGTGCTTCCGGATAATCAGCATAAGGGTCAATATCAAAGGATTTATCATATAATTCAATAGCTTTTTTATAATTTTTATTTCTGAAATTATTATCCGCACTTGCAATTAAATTTTCATATTCTTTACTTTTAAGATCTTTTAATTGTGCAATAATTTTATTTAATTTTGTTTGCATAGACTTGGAATAGGCTTCATTAGAAGCAAAATCCCCCTCAGATTCGTCATAACCAATTTTAGCAACAGGTTGATTAAGAGCCGAAATATCAAGCCCTGTAATCATTTCAAACATCTGCATTTCAAACTCATAATTCCAACTAACATCTTTTTCTTCCACAAAAGTATTTATTTCAACTTTTTTTGTAGTAAAACCGGCTTTTTTAAAAACCACAATGTAAATTTTATCAAAGGTTAAATTAAATCTGAATTTACCTATAGAATTAGATTTAACTGTCCCACTCTTAGTTGGACCATCATAAATTTCAATTGAAACGCCAGATAAATTCTTTTTTTCATGTTTAACATTACCTGAAATTTTAACATAACTGCGTGGTTGATTTTGTGCAATAGAAATACTCGTCATTAAAATAATAATGAAAAGCATTAAATATTTTAGCTTATTGTTTGTATTGCTAACCTTGTTTTTTAACATTTTGTAAAAATACAAAATTATACAATAAAATTCATTTTATTAATAAAATTATTTATTTCATAAAAAAACAATAATGGTATTTTATTTTTTAAATAAAGTTTATAACTTAGACATTTAAATTATAAACGAATAATATTATGAATAAACCAAGATTTGCGGTAGTTTTATCGGGTAGCGGAGTATTTGACGGAGCAGAAATTCATGAAGCAACATTTACATTATATGCCATTTTAAAAAACGGCGGTGAATACGATATTTTTGCACCAAATATTAATCAACATCATGTTATTAATCATATTACCGGTGAGGAAATGAATGAGACAAGAAATGTTTTAATAGAATCGGCAAGAATTGCACGGGGAAAAATTAAAGATTTATCAGATTTTGATGTAAATAATTTTGATGCAATAATTTTTCCTGGTGGTTTTGGTGTTGCAAAAAACTTATGCGATTTTGCTTTTAACGGTGTCGATATGAAAGTTATTCCTCAAATAGAGAGTGCGATACAAGAAATGGCTAAAGCAAAAAAACCTATTGGAGCTTTGTGCATTTCGCCGGTTGTTATTGCAAAAGTACTTGATGCAGTAGAATTAACTATTGGGCAAGACCAAGAAACAGCAAAAGCAATTGAACAAATTGGAGCAAAGCACAAAACTACAAACCATGGCGAAGTAATTATTGACACAAAATACAAAGTTGCAACAACACCGTGCTATATGCTCGATGCAACTGTAGTTGATATTCATGATGGTGCTGTTAATGTTGTTAATGCAATGATGAAATTACTCTAAGAAAAATGCTAATAGAAGTTTCAGCTTTAATAAAAAAATAGTTATTTTTTTATTTTGCCAGACAACTATTTTTAATCGAGACTTGTCATACAAATTAGATAGGTAAATATGCCCAGCGAAAAACGCTTAATAGAATTGATAAAAAAAGGGAATGAATCTGCATTTGTTCAAATGTATGAGATGTATTCTGGACGACTGTTTGGGCTGTGTTTACGATATTCGAAAAATAGAGCCGATGCAGAAGATTTGTTGCAAGAAAGTTTTGTTAAGATTTACAAAAATCTAAAAAACTTTAATGGCTCGGGTTCTTTAGAAGGTTGGCTTAGGCGAATAACAATAAATATTTGTATTAATTATTATCGGAAAAATAAAACAGAAAAAGTTATTATAACAGATAATATTATTGATGATGTTGTTAATGAAACTGTTTTCTCTAAAATTGAAACAGAACAGATATTAAAATTAATACAAGAATTACCAGAGGGTTACAGATTAGTTTTTAATCTACATGTTATTGAAGGATACAAACATAACGAAATTGCAGAAATGATTGGAACTTCAGAAAACACATCAAAAACCCAATTGTTAAAAGCTAAAAAACAATTAATGGAGAAACTTATAAAACTTTATCCTAACTTAATTGACAAAGCTAAAGAAAATAATAAAGGGTCGAATAAAAAATTAGTATTTGAGTAATATGAACAAAGAAATAAAAAATAAATTTGATAATTTTGAGGTAAAACCCCCAGATTACATTCTGCAAAATCTAAAACAAGATTTAGGTTTCGCAAAACAGTCATTTTTAGTTAAGCATAAATATTTTATTGCAGCTTCTGTTGTTAGCACAATAATAGCTGTATTCGTTTTTACAAAAAAACAAGATAATAATTTAATAAGCAATACTGATGTAAAAAATACAATAGAAATACAAAAGCAAAAACCAAGTCAAAACAATATTAAAACAGAAAAAAAAGAAATTGTTAGAACTAAAACAAACAAAGCTATCGATAATAATTATATTGTACAGAAAACTATAAAAGAAAACAATTCAAACAACAAAGAAAACAAAATTGTAAAGAATAACAAGCTGTTAATATCACACAAAAATATAACTAAAATAAATGCAGGTAATGATATTTCGGTTTGCGGAAAAGAATGTAATTTAGGTGAAAACTCAAATATAAAAATTGGTAATTGGTTAGCAAATAGCAATATTACATTTGCCAATATCAACGAGCCAAGAACTTTTATAACAAGTAAAAGCTTTGGTAAGCAAGTACTTATATGGTCAGAAAAAACAAATAATGGTAATATCTTAGACACTGTAGTTATTAATTTTAAGAAAGTCCCAAATTCTTTACATATTAATACAATTAACGAACATTGTGGAAGAAATGATGCTATTGTAGAATTTGTTACAAAAGACGGAAATTATAAATTTAGATGGAGCGATAATAAAATAAGTTCAAATCCAACAAGAAAGAACCTGTCTACAGGAAACTATTCTGTAACAGTAAGCAGCACAAATGGTTGTAGTTATAATTACAATATCAAAATTGTTAATACCGAAAGTGTTGACGTAAACTTTTATCACACAGAACTTTATTCGGCAATAAACAATCCAATTTATTTTACTGACAGAACCAAAGTAACAAGCATAGATAAAAATGAGCTTACTTACAAATGGGATTTTGGTGATGGTACAAGTTCTAACAAAATTAATCCGGAACACAAATACACCAAAGCAGGAAAATATGAAGTTACATTAAAAGTAAGCACAAAAAATGCCTGTGCAAATACTTATAAAAGCAGTATTTCAATTAACGAAAAAGAAAATATAATGCCAAATATTTTCACTCCAAATGGCGATGGTATCCACGATATTTTAGTTATTAACCCAAAACCATTAAAGAATTTTAAAGGTATTATTTTTAATAAAACAGGTCAGCAAATTTACGAATGGGATAACCAATATGAAGGTTGGAATGGCAAGCTAAAAAATGGAAGCCCCGCTGCAGAAGGTGTATATTATTATGTTATAACAGGTATTGACCTCGACGGTAAAAAGTCACAATACAGAAGTTTTATTCATTTAACAAGATAAAATTTTATTTACCCCACCACCACAACTTACTTTTAAAATACTGTTATTTAAACCATTGCTTTTACAAAAAGAAGTACTTTACTAATTCTACTGTCATTGTGAACTCACAAAATGAAGCAAATTATAAAATCGGTCAAGCTTATAGAAATTAACAGATATTTAAAAATTATTTAAGATACTATTGTGTTGAAATATAAAACATATTAATTTATTTTGCAAAATCAGAAAAAATCAGCAATTTTACAGATGAAATACATAAAATTAATTATATGAAAAAATACATCTTTTTTGTTTTATTAGCAACAATGTTTGCTTGTAACACAAGTGAAAAAACCGATAAAAAAACTACTGATATGATAGAAAATCCATTGTTAAAAAACTTTAACACTCCTTATGGAGTGCCACCTTTCGAGTTAATAAAACCAGAACATTATATTCCGGCAATAAAAGAAGCAATTAAGCAACACAACAACGAAATTAATAAAATCGCTAATAACAGCGAAGAAGCAAACTTTAAAAACACCATTGAAGCCCTTGATTACAGTGGTGCTTTATATCGAAAAATTATACCAATATTAGAGAATCTTACTTCGGCAGAAACAAACGAAGAACTAATGAAAGTTGAAAAAGAAGCTTCGCCTTTAATAACATCTCACGAAGATGAAATTAAACTAAACGATAAGTTATTCGCAAGAATTAAAACTGTTTACAACAAAAAAGATGAACTAAATTTAAATCAAGAACAAACAGCTTTATTAGAAAAATATTATAAAAGTTTTGTGCGTGGCGGAGCTAATCTAAACAAAGAAGATAAATCAAAGCTAATTGAAATTAACAAAGAATTAGCAATGCTTTCGATAAAATTTGGCGATAATGTTTTGGCAGAAACAAATGCTTTTTCTCTTGTTATTGATAACAAAAAAGATTTAGCTGGTTTGCCACAAGGAATTATTGATGCTGCTGCAGCAACAGCCAACGAAAAAGGAGAAAAAGGCAAATGGATTTTTACCACTCAAAAACCAAGTTTAATTCCTTTTTTAATGTACTCAGAAAACAGAGAACTACGCAAAAAAATGCAAGATGCATATCTAATGTGTGCCGATAACGATAATGCAAACGATAACAAAAAAATTGTTGCTAAAACAATAAAACTTCGTCAAGAAAAAGCAGAACTTTTAGGCTATAAGAACTATGCTTTTTACGTACTTGAAGAAAATATGGCAAAAACTCCTGATAAAGTTTATGAGCTAATTAATAAAATTATGACAGCTTCTACAAAAAAAGCCATTGAAGAAAGAACAGAACTGCAAAAATTAATAGAAAGAGACGGTGAAAATTTTAAACTTGAATATTATGATTGGTGGTACTATGCCGAGAAATTAAAGAAAGAAAAATACAATGTAAGTGATGAAATTCTTCAAGCATATTTCGAAAAAAATAATGTTCGTGAAGGTGCATTTATGGTAGCAAACAAACTTTATGGTTTAAAATTTGAGAAATTAGACTCTATCCCTGTTTATCACCCCGATGTAGAAGTTTACAAAGTAAGCGAAGCCGATGGCAAAGAAATAGGTTTGCTTTATATGGACTTTTTTGTTCGCCCAGGTAAAAAATCTGGTGCTTGGATGACAAGCTACAGAAAACAATATAAAGAAAATGGTAAAAATATAGAGCCTATTATTTCAACAGTTTTCAATTTTGCAAATCCTGTTGACGGAAAACCCGCATTACTAACTTTTGATAATGTAGAAACTGTTTTTCACGAATTTGGACACGCATTGCACGGATTACTTTCTAATTGCACATACATAAAACTTTCTGGCACATCGGTATCAAGAGATTTTGTAGAATTACCATCGCAAGTAATGGAAAATTGGGCACGAGACCCCGAGGTTATTAAACTTTATGCAAAACATTATAAAACAGGCGAAGCAATTCCTGATAGCTTAATTACAAAAATTGAAGCAGCATCAAAATTCAACCAAGGATTTGTTACAACCGAATTTATATCGGCTGCAATTTTAGATATGGATTGGCATACAAAAATAACCGATTTTAATAATATTGATGTTCGTAAATTTGAAAATAAATCTGTAGCAGAAATGGGCTTAATACCCGAAATTAAAGTTAGATATAGAACTACTTATTTTTCTCATGTCTTTAAAACAGGCTATGCCGTAGGTTATTACGGATATATTTGGGCAGCAATTCTCGATGCTGATGCTTTTGCCGCATACAAAGAAACTGGCGATGTTTTCGATAAAAAAACAGCTGAAAAATTTAGAAATAATATTTTATCAAAAGGCGGTAGCGAAGACCCAATGGAATTATATATTAAATTTCGTGGTCGTGAGCCACATATTGATGCTTTATTAAATGCTCGTGGATTAAAATAAAAAAATGGAAACACTTCAATTACCTGATTTTTTGATTTGGCTAATACCGATAGTGGCAGTTCTATTTTTATGGGAAACTGTATGGAAAATTATTGCAATGTGGCATTCTGCAAGAAATAATGATATTGCTTGGTTCATTCTTATTGCAATAATAAATACTATTGGTATTTTGCCAATAGTTTATTTATTAACTCATAAAAAAACAAGACCTGACAAAATTACAATGGTATAAAAATTGATTATCCAATAATATTAATTGTTAAATTATTAAATTATGACTATTTGGATAATATTTGGTTTTTTTATGTTGTTAAGCTACATAATAAGTAGTACATTAAAATCTAAATTCAAAAAATATTCTAAAATTCCGCTGAATTACGGAATGACAGGTAGAGATATTGCTGAAAAAATGTTGCACGATAACGGAATTTTTGATGTGCAAATTGTATCGGTGCAAGGCAGTTTAACCGACCATTATAATCCTATGAACAAAACAGTAAATCTAAGCTCTAGTGTTTATAATGGACAAAGCATAGCTTCGGCAGCAATTGCTGCACACGAATGCGGACACGCAATACAACATGCCACAGCATACAGTTTTTTAACAATGCGTTCTAAACTTGTGCCAATAGTTAGTTTTGCCAGTAAATGGGTGCAATGGGTATTACTTGCAGGAATATTATTAATACACTCTTATCCACAATTATTATTTTTTGGAATTATACTTTTTGCAATGACAACTTTATTTAGTTTTATAACACTACCTGTTGAAATTGATGCAAGTAGCAGAGCTTTAGCATGGCTACGAAATTCAGGCTTAACAAATTACGAAACACAAGACAAAGCAAAAGATGCTTTGAAGTGGGCAGCTTATACATATGTTGTAGCAGCTTTGTCATCACTAGCCACCTTGCTTTATTATATAATGATTTATATGGGAAATAGAAGATAAATCTATAAGGAAATGTAACTGATTTTATAAATCTCTTGACTTTATGGACAGACCCTAATTACACCTTATCCTCTTTGTGTGTGTGTGTGTGGATAAATTAAACTATTTGTAAATCAATAGAGCTAAATCCTGATTTTGCAGATTTTAAGATATTCTTTAAATTATATAGTTTTTTCATATAAAAAACCCTCCAAGATTTAATATTTTGGAGGGTTTTTATGAAACAAATTTATTGTTTATTTATCTTCACCTAAGAAAGGATAACGATAATCTGTGGGAGTAACTAAAGTTTCTTTAACTGTTCTGGCATTTGCCCAACGAATTAAATTTAAGTAAGAACCTGCTTTGTCGTTTGTTCCTGAGCCACGAGCTCCACCAAATGGTTGTTGGTCAACAACTGCACCTGTTGGTTTATCGTTTAAGTAGAAATTTCCTGCAGAATAACGCAATGCATTATATCCTTCGAGTAATTTTTCTCTATCTTGCGAGAATAATGCACCTGTTAAAGCATAAGGCGATGTTTTATCGCAAAGTTCAAGGGTTTCGGCATACTTATCATCTTCGTAAACATAAATTGTGATAACTGGTCCAAAAATTTCTTCTTCAATAGTTACAAAATGTGGGTCGCGAGTTAAAATAACTGTTGGTTCAACAAAATAACCTTTAGATTTGTCAGTATTTCCACCTGCAATTATATCACAATCAGCACTTTCTTTTGCCATTCTGATATAATCTGTAATACTATCGAAAGCGGCCTCATCAATAACAGCATTCATAAAATTTGTAAAATCTGTTACATCACCAACTTTGAAATCGGCGATATCAGCATTTACAAAATCTTTTACATCATTCCATAAAGATTTTGGGATATAAGCACGTGAAGCTGCAGAACATTTTTGTCCTTGATACTCAAATGCACCTCTTGTTATTGCAGTTGCAAGATGTTTAGCATCTGCCGATTTATGTGCAAAGATAAAGTCTTTTCCACCTGTTTCGCCAACAATTCTTGGATAAGAACGATAGTTTGTAATATTTTCGCCAATTGTTTTCCAAAATCTTTGGAAAGTATTTGTAGAACCTGTGAAATGTATTCCTGCTAAATCTTTATGTGCAAAAACTTCTTTTCCGATAACAGAACCTTGTCCGGGAATAAAGTTTATAACTCCATCAGGTAAACCGGCTTCTTTAAAAATTTGCATCAAATAATAATTTGATAAAATTGAAGTAGTAGCAGGTTTCCAAACAGTTGTATTACCCATTAATGCAGGAGCCATGTTTAGGTTAGATGCAATTGCAGTAAAGTTAAAAGGAGTGATTGTAAATACAAATCCTTCTAATGCTCTGTATTCCATTCTGTTAATCACACCTGCACTTGAGTTTGGTTGGTCAGCATAAATCTGACTTACATAATGTGCATTAAATCTTAAAAAATCTATTGCTTCGCAGGCAGCATCAATTTCTGCTTGAAAAGCATTTTTTCCTTGACCTAACATTGTTGCAGCATTAATTAATGCTCTGTGTTTTGTTGCAAGCAACTCAGCAGCTTTCAAAGTAATAGAAGCACGTTCTATCCAAGGCATTTCTTCCCATTTCTTGTGGGCTTCAAGTGCAGCATCAATAGCCATTTGCACTTCTTTTGCTCCGGCTTTATGGTAAGTTGCTAATACATGACCATGGTCTGATGGCATTGTTACTTTGCCCAAATTACCTGTTTTTATTTCTTTACCACCAATAATTAACGGTATTTCAATCTCTGTAGATTTTAATTCAGCTAATTTTGCTTGTAATTCTTTACGCTCAGGCGAACCTGGTGCATATCCTTTTATTGGCTCGTTTCCGGGATATGGAAACGAAAAAATTGCGTTATTCATAGTTATAAATTATTAAGTTTCACAATTAAAAAATTTAATACAAACATAAAATTGTATCGTTTGTAAAATTATAATTTTTATCATAATATTTAATGATTTAAATCTAATTATTAAATATTTTTAATAAATTTATTTTATTTTCTTCACTAACATACAAAAATCAGAATTTTAAAAAGCCCTCAGAGTCCTTTATTTTTGATTTTAATAAAAAAGTAGTGAATATATTTGGAATACAACATAGAAGGTTAATAGTATACTCAATTCATTTAGTACCTCTTAATTTGCATAGACACAAAATGATAAGCATCAGAGTTTGAGTGACATATCTATTAGAATAAAGCTATAAATTTTAGATTTTAGCAAATTTTATTTGTTTTATTTGTAATTATTATAAATAAAGTGTAAATTTGTAGTCTAAAATATCCTTATAATGGAAAACAACAATTTTTTTAACAGGATTATAACGCATAATAATTGTAAAGAAAGCGATATAAGCTGTAGAGTAACAAATAATATTTCTTTAATAATAGGAACAACGTCTATTATTATATATTTTATTATTTTATTAAGAAATACTTTAGTAGGTATAGAATATATCCCTTTTGATTTAGAACGACTTTTGTTTTTATCAATTTTTAATTTTTTAGCATTTTTATTGCACAAAAAAGGATATAAAATTCTAGCAAAAGAACTAATAATACTCCCATTATTATTTCTTCTTGTTTATTATCCATTATTTCTTTCCTTATTAACTTTAGATGTAAATTTATTGTATGCTATTTTTATTATTTTATTGGGAACTATTTCTCAGTTAATATTTGATTATCAAAAAGAAAAGTTTTTTTATGTAAGCAGTTTAGTAATATTGTTTTTATCATTGTATTATACCGATATAATTTATGATTATTACAATCCTGAAATAAGTGTATCAAAAGCATTGGGTAACGACCTTTTTATAGTTAAGTTAGGCTATCTAATTGTTTTTATAGTTATAAATTACATAATACATTCTGTTTTAACAAAATATAGAGATAGTTCTGAAAAAGAAAAAACATATACCAATGAAATTAAAGAAAAAAATAATATTTTAGATAAACATAATATTGAGCTTAAAGAATACAAAGAAGAAATTCAGATACAAAATGAAGAACTGCAAACATATTTAGAAGAAATCCGTGCTCAACGAGATAAAATAGAAGATAAAAATAGCGAAATAATTAAAAGTATAACATATGCCAGAAAAATACAGAAATCTTTAATTCCACAGAGTAAGATTTTATATTCTTATTTTAATGATTTTTTTATTTTTAATAAACCAAAAGATATTTTAAGTGGAGATTTTTATTGGACAAATACATATAACAATAAAGTTATTGTTGCTGTTGCTGATTGTACTGGCCATGGCATACCTGCTGCATTACTTAGTGTGCTTGGTATTTCAATGCTAAATGAAATTACTTTAAAATATGCCGATTTAAAAGCTAGTGAAATATTAGATTATTTAAAAATAGGGATTGTTACTGCATTATCACATTCTAATGGCGAAGATAAGTCGAAAGACGGAATGGATATGTCGTTAATAATATATGATAAAGAGAATAAATTAATTGAATTTGCCGGAGCATATAATCCATTTGTTGTTGTACGCAAAAACGAATTAATAAATATAAGTGGTGATAGAATGCCTATAGGATTATTCGAGATTGAAAAGAAATTTACAAATCATACATTTGATATTGAAGAAAATGACATGATATATCTATTTTCTGATGGTTTTGCAGATCAGTTTGGAGGACTAAATAATAAAAAAATTAAACGTAAAAAATTTAAAGAATTATTGATTACAACAAATACATTGCCTGTTACAATTCAAAAAGAACATATAAATGTTTTCTTTAAAAAATGGAAAGGTGAAAACGAACAAGTAGATGATGTTCTAATAGTTGGGCTAAGGGTTTAGAGTATCTGTCTATAAAGTTAAGAGATTGAACTATAAAGTTCGAGTTCAAAGCCTGTCCCGATTTATTTCGGGGGCGTGTAAGGAATTTAAACCGCAGAATACTAAGGTATTGAGGATTTGGATTTTGAGCAACAAAGATTAACAATTTAAACTAAACCACATAAGACATATAAGGGCATATAAGTTTTAGCAATTTAACGAATGACAAATGACGAACGAAATTAAAGATTAACGGTTTAACAATAGAACACTTTAACAATTTAAACTAAACCACATAAGACATATAAGGGCATATAAGTTTTAGCAATTTAACGAATGATTAACGAAATTAAAGATTAACCCTTTAACAACAGAGCCTAAATATTTATTTAGTAGTTCGTAAAGCACTTCTATATTATATTTATATCGATATAGCACCTTTAATATGAGGGTGAGCATCGTAATTTTCTAAAGAAAAATCTTCAAATTTAAAATCAAAAATATTTTTAATATCAGGATTTATTATCATTTGAGCTAATGGTTTTGGTTCTCTAGTAAGTTGCAGTTTAACTTGCTCTATATGATTATTGTAGATATGAGCATCGCCAAGAGTATGAACAAATTCACCAGGCTTTAAACCTGTTGCTTGTGCCATCATTTGTAGTAGAATTGCATACGAAGCAATATTAAAAGGTACACCTAAAAACACATCGGCACTACGCTGATATAGTTGGCACGATAATTTACCATCGGCAACATAAAACTGAAACAAAATATGACAAGGAGGCAAGGCCATGTTTTCTATTTCACCAACATTCCATGCACTAACAATATGTCGGCGAGAGTTAGGATTATTTTTAATAGAATCTACTACTTGCGAAATTTGGTCTATATGTTTTCCGTTTGACGCAGGCCACGAACGCCATTGATATCCATAAATTGGACCTAGTTCGCCATCTTCCCTAGCCCATTCGTTCCATATTCGCACGCCATTATCTTGTAAATACTTTACATTAGTTTCTCCATTTAAAAACCAAAGCAATTCGTGTATAATAGATTTTAAATGTAATTTTTTAGTTGTAAGCAAAGGAAATCCATCTTGCAAATCGAAACGCATTTGATGTCCGAATACAGATATTGTACCCGTTCCTGTTCTATCTCCCTTTGCTATCCCCGTTTTTATAACCCTATCAAGTAAATCTAAATATTGCTGCATATCATTAAAATTTTATTGGTTACAAATATAGTTAAAACAATGCACTTTTTTGTATTTCATTTTTAGCTTCTTAAAATGAAGAAAGATATAAGACGTTAGACCTTAGATAAATGTTAATCCCTAAATAAGCTTGACCGGTTTTACAATAATTTAATTTATTATCATCTGGTAATTATGAGTCTGAAGATTTTCTCTTGGTCTAAAGTCTAATATCTAAGGTCTTGTTTTTATGTATAACAAATTTTATTTGTAGTTCTTATAGTCTACTATTTTAGTTTTCAACAACAAATATGATTATTGAATCTCTAAAATAAAGTTTTAAATATTTATTAAAAATCTAATTAACATTTATTCTCTTGCTGAATTAAGCTTTATCTTGTATATTGCATTTGAAAAAAAATATCTTTTGTAAACTATATTGATGCCAAAAATTCTTATAATATTATCCTTTTTTTTTATAACAATAGCTAGTGCCTTTGGGCAAAAGCAAGAGAAGGGAATACCTAAAATTGTTAATTACCCACCTAATGTTTATGGCTACGAAGGACAAAATTTTTCAATTATTACTGATGATAAAGGGGTGGTTTATACAGGTAATTTGAATGGAATATTAATTTTTGATGGAAAATCGTGGAAATTTATTGATATGCCTGGTGGTCCAAATCTATCAAAAACTAAAAAAGGCGACATATATGCTGGTGGATACAATAATTTTGGAGTTTTTAAAAAACATAATAACGGAACACTATATTTTTATTCTTTAATTGATAAATTTCCTAAAGAATATCAATCAATTGGACAAATAAACTATGTGCAAGCTGTAGAAAACGATGTTGTTTTTACAAATAAGAATAGTTTGTTTTTTTGGAATAACAACACTGTTTATTTAATAGATACAAACAATGCAGGGTATAAACTATATAAAATAAATAAAGATATTTTTGTTTATAAAAAAGGGAAAGGTCTTTTTAAATATGTTAACAACGGACTATTAGAATATAGTAAAGAAACAATATTAACAGATAATGATATTGAGATTATTTTGCCATACAAAAAGAAATTATTGGTAAAACTAAAAAACAAAAGTTTCTTTATTGTAGATAAAAATTGCATTGAAGAATTTGAAACATCAGCAGATTATTTTTTCGAAAGTACAGAATTAACAGCAGGTGCAAAATTAGATGATGATAAATATGTTTTGGGCTCATCAAAATGTGGAATAATAGTTATAACGCAAAAAGGGCAAATGTTGTGTAATATAAATACAGATGGCGGTTTATACGACGATAATGTAAATGCAATAAATGTAGATTATAACGAAAAATCGGTTTGGGTAGCATTAAATAATGGTTTAAGCAGAATAGATATGCCAACAGCTTTTACTTTTTTCGATAAATCTGCGGGGCTTAGAAATGGCACTTATGATATTACACGGTTTAATAATACAATTTTTGTAGCCACCGGACATGGTGTTTTTTATCAATACGGTTCGTGTGTATATAGCTACAACAGAGGTTGTTATTTAAACAAACGCTTTCTTCCTATAAAAGGATTAAACAAAAAATGCAATAAATTTATTCAAGTTGATACAAATTTGTATGTTACATCAGAAACAGGATTATATAAAATACAAAACAAACAAACAGAACTAATTTTTGAAGGTGATTTTAAAGATATAAAACAATCTAAAAAAGATACTTCGGTGTATTTTTTAAGTTCTATAAACGGTTTATATATTACTAAATTTATTGATGGAGAATTTAAACTACAAGGAAAAGTTAAAAACCTGAACAAAAGCGTAAGGTCTATTGCCGAATCGGAAAATGGTTTTGTTTGGCTAGGCAGCGATTACCAAGGGGTTATTATGCTAGATTTTTCAAAGGGAATAAATATAAATTGTAGGAAAGTATCAATAAATACAGGTTTTGGATTACCTAAAAATCATCAATGGATTGATGTTTATGAAAGCTCAAACGGAGTATTATTTTCTACAAACAGAGGCATATACAGGTTTGATTATGAAATGAGTAGGTTTTTTGTTGACACTCTCTTAAATCTTGATTTTAAGCAAAATAAAAGATGGGTTTATCCTATTAAAGAAGATAAATTTAAGAATATTTGGTTTAGTTCCGGAGTAAACAACAAATTTAATAAAACCACAGGTTTATGCCTTTATTGTGGCGAAGGTAAAAAATACAAAGTTTTAACCAAAGCATTTAATATATTGAATGACATAACCATAGAGGTTGTTTTTTGTGATAAAGATTCAATTGTTTATATGGGTAGTTACGATAAAATTGTTAGAATTGATGTGAAATCATTAGTAAAACATGAACAAAAACCCAATATATTTTTTAATAAAATTATTTTAAACGAAGATTCTGTAATCTATAATATGCTAAATATAAATAAAAACATTGAATATATTGATAGCTTACATATTAAATACAGTTATAATAATATTGCATTTTCTTTTTATTCAACATCATTTGTTAGCGGTAGCGATTTGTATTACAGTTATATTTTAGAAAATTACGACGAATCGTGGTCAGACTGGGGAAGGACAACCGAAAAGGAATATACAAATTTGCCCGAAGGAGAATATGAATTTAAAATAAAATCTAAAGATATTTTCGGAAATATCTCGCAAATAAAATCATATATTTTCAAGGTTAAACCACCCAAATATAGAACATGGTATGCTTATATGTTATATCTAATTTTTCTTATCTCTTTAATTGTAATGATTGTTAGATACAGAGCATATCTGTATGCAAAAGAAAAATATTTATTAGAAAAAGAAATAGCCGATAAAACAGAAGAAGTAGTAAGACAAAAAGAAAAAGCTGAAATGCTTATAAGAAATATGTTGCCCGAAGATACTGCTAAAGAATTACAAGCAGAGGGTCATGCTAAAAGAAGGAAATACAAAAATGCCACTGTGTTATTTTCAGATATTCAAGGGTTTACGAATATAGCCGAACATATGAAACCCGATGCTCTTATTGACGAACTAGACAGATTGTTTTTTAAATTCGACAGTATTGTTGGAAAAAATAATATTGAAAAAATAAAAACTATTGGTGATGCATATATGTGTGCAGGTGGCATTCCTAAACAAAACAGAACTCATGCAATTGATGTAACACTCGCCGCAATAGAGATTATAGATTACATGAAAGAACTTAGAGAAGAAGCACAAAATAAATGGCGTTTAAGAATAGGAGTGCATACCGGAGCAATTATTGCAGGAGTTGTTGGAAGCAGAAAATTATCGTATGATATTTGGGGAGATACCGTTAATATTGCTAGCAGAATGGAGTCTTCTGGTGTGGCGGGACAAATAAATATTTCTACCTCTACCTATGAAAAAATTCAACATCTGTTTGATTGTAAACACAGAGGAAAACTACCAATAAAGTACAAAGGCGAATTAGATATGTACTTTGTTTTAGGAATTAAACCAGAATTTTCGGTTAATGGAGAAGGTAGAATCCCAAATGAAAAATTTAGATATAAATATCAAAAAATTAATTATTACGATTTAGAAGATTTGGTTTTTTATAAGTTAGAAAAAGGATTAAATCCTGATATTAAGTATCATACCGTAAAACACACTATTGATGTTGTAAACGAAGCAGAAAAAATAGCTAAAAGCGAAGGTGTTGGCGACGAAGATTTATTATTAATTAAAACCGCAGCTCTTTTACACGATATAGGTTTTATTATAGGTTATAACGACCACGAAGAATCAGGTGTTAGATTAGCAAAAGAAATATTACCAAAATTTTGGTACACAACAGCACAAATAAAAAAAATATCGGAACTAATACATGCAACAAAATTACCGCCAAATCCAAGAAATGAATTGGAAAAAATTATGTGCGATGCCGATTTAGATTATTTAGGCAGACCAGATTTTATACCTGTTTCTAAACTTTTATTCGAAGAACTTTTTAAATTTAACATGATAAAAAGCGAAAAAGAATGGAATAAAATACAAATTAAATTTTTAGAAAAACATCAATATTTTACCGAAACAGCTCGCAGAAATAGAGAAATAAATAAAAATATACAGCTCGAAAAGTTAAAAGAACTTATGGCTGATAATAAAGAGAAAAAGTGATGAATAACAAAAACTTAGCTTTAATACAAGATGCCGATTTACACAATAAAATTGTTTTAGTAAGAGTGGATCATAATGTAGTGAAAAAAGGAATAATTCACGACCCTTATAGAATTGATGCAACAATTGGTACTTTATATCATATTAATGCAAAAGGCGGAAAAATTATTTTAATGACACATGTTGGTCGCCCAAGAAATAAAAAAACTAACGAAATAGAAATTAGCGAAAACACATCGGTAAAACCAATTGTAGAATATCTTAAAAACAAACTGCATATAGATTTAAAAATACCCGAATTTTCTTTAGTAGAAAAAGACGGAATACAAGGAATTGAAACATCTATAAATCATATGATTAAAGATTTAAAAAATTCTGATATAGATGGGATTTATTTGCCAAATACACGATGGTTTAAAGGCGAAGAAAACAAAGAATTTATGAACGATTTTGCAAATCAACTTGCCGGATTAGCCGATATTTATGTAAACGACGCTTTTGGCTCGTGGCAAGCTCATGCTTCTACTGTTGGTGTAAATAAATATTTACCTTCGTATGCAGGCTTTTTAATGCAAAAAGAAATAAGTAATTTAGACAGATTGTATAAACCAAAAAAGAAATTTATTGCAGTTGTAGCAGGCTCTAAATTCGATACAAAAATCGATTCCCTTTATGCTTTGCTCGAAAAAGCAGATTATCTGGTGCTAGGCGGTGTTATATACAATGCTTATTTATCGGCAAAATATGGAGTTACTATAAAAGGTATTAGCAAAGAAGATTTACTAAGTGCAAAAAAGTTTGTGAACTTTGCAAAAAAATTTAAAAACAAACTTGTTGAGTTGCCAATAATTGTAGAATCGGATACACTTGATGGGAAAATTAAAGGCAAAAACAGAAAAATTGATATTAGAAAACTAAAAAAAGGAGATACGTTAAATTACATTCTTGATGTAGCAAAAGAATCTTTTGAAGAAAAAGATGTAATAAATATTTTTTTAGGGGCAAAAACTATATTTGTAAATGCTGTAATGGGTTTTACTCCTAGTTTTAACGAAGGCACAATTGCTTTAGACGAATTAATAGATAAAAACGAAAAAGCAGTAAAACTTTATGGTGGTGGCGATACAATGCAAGAGCTAAAACGCTTGTTACCGGGCTTGTATATTGTTGCTCTCGATAGTCCCGATTATTATATTTTCACAGGTGGCGGTGCTGTGCTAAAATCGATACAAGAAGGCACTACATCTGGTTTAGAACCTGTTAAGGCTTTATTAGCAAATTCTTATAATGGTAAATAATTAACAAAATAGCCACAAAAGAATATGAATTTTAAAATAAAATCAGATTTTAAACCAACAGGCGACCAACCCGAAGCAATAAAACAACTTGTTGAGGGTTTGAATAATAAACTCGAAAATCAAACTTTACTTGGAGTAACAGGAAGCGGAAAAACATTTACCATTGCCAATGTTATTGCACAAACAAACCGACCTACTTTAATCTTAAGCCATAACAAAACACTTGCAGCTCAGCTATACGGAGAGTTTAAAAACTTTTTTCCCGAAAATAAAGTTGAATATTATGTTTCGTATTACGATTATTATCAACCCGAAGCATACTTGCCTACAACCGATACTTTTATAGAAAAAGACCTGTCTATTAACGCAGAAATTGAAAAACTTAGGCTTAGCACAAGTTCTGCACTTATGTCGGGCAGACGAGATGTTATTGTAATATCTTCGGTTTCGTGCATTTATGGAATTGGAAATCCCGAAGATTTTCACAAATCGGTTGTTTCGGTAAATGTAGGTATGAAAATTGCCCGAAACGATTTACTTTTTAAACTTGTAGATAACCTCTACTCTAGAACCGAGGCAGAATTTACCAGAGGGACTTTTCGTGTGCGTGGCGATACTATTGATATTTTTTTAGCTTACGATGATATTGCCTTGCGTCTTGTATTTTGGGACGATGAAATTGAAGAGATATATTCGTTTGACCCTGTTAACGCTAATAAAATAGAAGGTTTTAAACAATTTTTTATATATCCTGCAAATTTGTTTGTAACATCAAAAGAAAAAACAAAAAAAGCTATACATCAAATACAAGACGATTTATTTAAACAAATAGAATACTACAAAGAAATTGGTAAACACTTAGAAGCAAAACGATTAAACGATCGTGTTTCTTTTGATATGGAAATGATGAAAGAAGTAGGACATTGTTCCGGAATTGAAAATTATTCTCGATATTTCGATGGTAGAGAACCCGGCACTCGTCCGTTTTGTTTATTAGATTTTTTTCCAGAAGATTTTCTTATGGTTATCGACGAAAGTCATGTAACATTACCACAAGTTAGAGCAATGTATGGT
Source organism: uncultured Bacteroidaceae bacterium (assembly GCA_964603745.1). Taxonomy (GTDB): domain Bacteria; phylum Bacteroidota; class Bacteroidia; order Bacteroidales; family JAFGXI01; genus CAZRWZ01. The sequence continues at coordinate 19,071 of CAZRWZ010000006.1, forward strand.
GGCGATCGTTCCAGAAAAGAAAATTTGGTTGAATTCGGATTTCGTTTGCCTGCTGCAATGGATAATCGACCATTAAAATTTGATGAGTTTGAACAGCTTATAAATCAAGCAATTTATGTAAGTGCAACACCTGCCGATTACGAAATAAACAAATCCGAAGGTGTTGTTGTTGAACAAGTTATACGCCCAACAGGATTATTAGACCCACCTATAATTGTTAAACCAAGTTTAAATCAGATTGATGATTTAATGGAACAAATATCAACAAGAGTTGAAAAAGATGAACGCATATTGGTAACAACCTTAACAAAACGAATGGCAGAAGAACTTACAAAATATTTAGACGGAAACGGTACTCGTTGTAGGTATATCCACTCTGATGTAGATACTTTGGAACGAGTAGAAATTCTTGACGATTTAAGAGCAGGACGATTTGATGTATTGATAGGTGTAAATCTTTTGCGAGAAGGTTTAGACTTGCCCGAAGTTTCGCTTGTAGCAATTCTTGATGCCGACAAAGAAGGTTTTCTTCGTTCTACACGTTCTCTTACCCAAACTGCTGGTCGTGCTGCCAGAAATTTAGATGGTAAAGTAATTATGTATGCCGATAAAATTACACGCTCAATGCAAGAAACTATTGATGCCACAAATTATCGCAGAGAAAAACAAATTGCATATAATATAAAACATAATATCACACCAAAACAAATTGTAAAATCTAAAAAAGGAAGCACTTTAATAGAAAAGAAAACACAAGAATATTATAGTAAACAACAAACTGATGTAGCTGCTGACCCTATTATTCAATATATGACACCAGAAAATATTGACAAAACAATTGCTGAAACAGAAAGAAGAATGTATAAAGCAGCAAAAGAGCAGAACTACATAGAGGCTGCCGCTTTACGCAATGAACTTGACAAATTACGTGAGTTAATAAAAAAGTGAAAAAATATTGAAAAACCAATTTTGTTACTAATCAGTTTTTTCAATTCATTTACCGTTTATAAAATCTATGCAAACTTAAAAAGCAGCTTTCAACTGTGTTAATGCTAACTCTAAGGTTTTGCGAGTACACGCAACATTCATACGCATATAAGATGCTCCGTTTTCACCAAAAACAGAACCTGTATTTAATCCAATTTTTGCTTTGTTTACAAGCAAATTATTAAGTTCTGCATCATTCATTTTAAGTTTTGAAAAATTAAGCCATAATAAATATGTTGCTTCTGGTTTTACAAAACTAATTTGTGGTATATTTTCCGAAATAAATTTTTGAGCAAAATCAATATTTGCTTCAATATAATTTTTCATTTCATCAACCCATTCTGCTCCGTGTGTGTAGGCAGCTTCGGTGGCTATATTTCCAAAAATATTTCCTAAATTAAGATGATAACTTTCTAAAAACGAATTGTAAATATTTCGTAATTTTGTGTTTGTAATTACAACAAACGACGAGCTTAAACCTGCCATATTAAAGGTTTTGCTTGGAGCCATAAATGTAATTGTTCTATCGGCAATTTCTTGCGATATTGATGCCATTGGTATATGTTTGCTAGGTGCAAAAACTAAATCGGAATGTATTTCGTCTGAAATAATTGTTATATCGTTTTTTATACAAATTTCTCCAAGTTCCTGTAACTCTTCACGTTTCCAAGCCCTGCCAACAGGATTGTGCGGATTACTTATAATCAACATAGATGTACGGGCATCTATACGTTTTTTTAAATCATCAAAATCTATTGTAAAATTACCATTAGTATTAATTAAATTGTTTGCTGAAATTTGTCGCCCATTTTCTTTTATTGTAGTAAAAAACGGAAAATAAACAGGCGTTTGCACAATAATTTTATCAGACATTTGCGAAAAAGCCATTACCGAAAGAACTAAACCTGGCACAACACCAGGCGAAAAAGCTATTGAATTGGAATTTATTTTCCAATTATGGCGAGTGGATAACCAATTTGTAATGGCGGTGTAGTATGTTTCGGGACGAAAACTATAACCAAAAATCTCGTGATTTGCACGCTCTTTTACAGCCGCTCTTATAAATTCTGGGGTTTCTAAATCCATATCGGCAATCCACATTGGTATTATATCGTTTGTTGTTTTAAAAACAGTATTTCGTAAATCGTATTTTACACAATCGGTATTTTCGCGTTTTATTTCTTTATCAAAATTGTATTTCATATAGTATTTTCTATTTTTTTTCTTACAATAAACAAAATTAACAAATAATATACTCAAACCAAATAGCAATCAAAATATTATTGAAAAACTAATTTTTAAAAATCATCTAAAGTAATAAACAATAAATTGTTAATTAATTAGGTTCGTTAGTTGTTAATGTGATATCATTAATGTTTATTTTTACCTAATTAACATACTTGTATTATTATGCAAAATAAACTTGTTTCGCAGACCTTGGTTTTTATGATGTTGTTAGTTTTTTCGGGTGTTGTAGCACAAAAAACTAACATATACAAAAACCCTGATGCTCTATACAAAAACGCTGTTCAATTATACGAACACGGTAAATATTCTGTTGCCCAAAGAATGTTTGATGAATTTATAGCTGAATCTGGCAAAAAGAATACTTTTCAAATTGATGAGGCTAAATATTATAGTGCACAATGTGCTGTTTATCTTTTTAATAGAGATGCCGATTATTTAATGAGCAGGTATATTAAAAATCATAAAAACAGAAATCATTATCAAGATGCCTCATTAAATATGGCATTATTTCAATTTCAAAAAAAGAAATACAAAAATGCTGTTAGATGGTTCGATAAGGTTGATAAACAACAATTAGAAGAAGAAATTCTGCCAGAGTATTATTTTAAGTATGGATATTGTTTATATCAAAAAGAAAATATAGATAAAGCAAGCTTGATGTTTTACGAAATTATTGATAGTATTACCAATGAATATAATTCTTCAGCAATATATTACTATGCACACATTGCATATCGACAAAAAAAATACCAAACAGCTTTAGATAACTTTATTAAGCTGCAAAAAGACGAAATTTTTTCTACAATTGTTCCTTATTATATTACACAAATTTATTTTTTACAAGAAAAATATGCTAAAATTATTGAAACAGCACCTTTATTTATAGATTCTGTTTCTGAAAAAAGATATCCTGAAATAGCAAGAATACTAGGAGAAGCATATTATCAAACCAAAAAATATAACCAAGCTATACCATATTTAGAAATTTACAAAGAACATGCAATAGATTTAACTTATCAAGATTTATATCAACTAGGATATTGTTATTACAAATCGGCAAAATATAATCAAGCCGTTGAATTATTTAAGAAAGTAACAAATGCAAACGATACATTATCGCAAAAATCTGATATTGCTTTGGCAGATTGTTACATCAACTTAAACAAAAAAAATTCTGCAATGACAGCTTTTTATTCCGCAGCACAAATAAGCATTGACAAAGAAACTCAAGAAGAAGCTCTTTTTAATTATGCAAAATTGAGCTACGAACTATCGGCTTCGCCTTTTGATGATGCTATCGAAGCATTTACAGAGTACGTAAAACTTTATCCTGATGCAAAATACACCGATGACGCTTATGATTTTTTAGGAAAAGCGTATAGAACAACAAAAAATTATCAAGCTGCAATTGATGCTTATGAACATATCAAAAATATTACTAAAGATATTGAAATAGCTTATCAAAGAATTACATTTTTTAGAGGTGTAGAATTATTTAAAAACAAACATTACAGCTCATCTATAATAAATTTTAATAAATCGTTAAACAACACTAGTTTTAATAAACCAATTAGAGCAAGAACATTTTATTGGCGAGGCGAGGCATATTACAGAATGCAAAGATACAACGATGCTATTAATAGTTTTAAAGAATTTTCTACAACACCCGGAGCTTATTCATTAACAGAATATGCTAATCTACATTATAATTTAGGATATTGCTATTTTAAACAAAAAAACTATAAAGAAGCCGAAACTTGGTTTAGAAAATATGCCGATATTGCTAAAGATAAAAATTCTGCAATAGTAAACGATGCATATCTCCGAATTGGCGATTGCTTTTTTATGTTGAACAAAACAAATTTTGCAATAGATTATTACAACAAAGCAATTATTGCAAACAAACGTGATGTTGATTATGCATTATTTCAAAAAGGTTTTTCTTTAGGTTTGTTAGGAAAAGGTGATGAAAAAATAATTGTATTGTCTAAAATTTTAAACGATTTTGACAAATCAATTTATGCCGATGATGCAAGTTTTGAAATAGGTAGTGTTTATCTAAATCAAGAACAATACGATATGGCAATAAATACCTTCACTAATTTAATAAACGATTATTCTAAAAGCTCATACATTCCAAAAGCATACGATAAGCTGGGCTTGATATACGTAATTCAGAAAAAAAATGATGAAGCAATAGAATCGTATAAATATGTTGTAGAAAATTATCCTAATAGTAAAGAAGCAGATAATGCAAAAATAGGATTAGAAACAATTTACGTAAAAATATTAGGTAATACCGATGAATATTTTACATATCTAAAATCAATAAACCAAACTATTAACATAACAGAAGAAGAACAAGATTCTATCAGCTATGCTGCAGCAGAAAGATTTTATTTGCACGAAGATTGCGATAAATCTAAAGAGTTATTTGCTAAATATATCAATAAATATAAAAACGGTAAAAATTTAGCAAGTGCAAATTTCTATAAAGCAGAATGCAATTATAAAGCAGGAGAACTTGATGAAGCCCTTGTTTCGTATTCTTATATAGCAAATTTGCCTAAATCTAAATTTACCGAAAAATCATTAGAAAAAGCCTGTGAAATAACATATTCGCAAGAAAAATATGCCGAGGCAATTGAATTTTATCAAAAATTAGAAAAATATGCCGATAAAGAAAGTAATGTGTATAATGCTCGATTAGGAATTATGCGTTGTTATTATAAACAAAAAGATTATACCAAATCTATAAAAACCGCAATAAATGTTCTAAAAGACAATAAAATTTCTGACAATGTACACCGTGAGGCACACTACGTTATAGCAAGTTCTTTCTACAACTTAAAAGATTACGAGGGAGCATTCGAAGAATATCAGATTTTATCTAACGATATTGATACAAAAGAAGGTGCCGAAGCAATGTACAGAATTATAGAAATAAATTATCTGCAAGAAAAATATGACGAAGCTGTAGCAGATATAAAAATATTTAAAAAATCTACCACCCCTTATAAACAATGGGTTGCAAGAGCATATATTATTTGGTCTAAAATATTTGTTTCTAAAAACGACTTTTATATGGCAAAGAAAAGTTTAGATGTTGTTTTAGGAGGATATAAAACTCAAAACGATGGTGTAATTGACGAAATAAACGAACAGTATGCTAAAGTAAATGAGCAAGAAGCTGCATTTGAAGAGCTAAACAAAACAGTTGAACCAGAAGTTATTGAAGAACCCGGCGAAGTAGAAAAATTAATTGATAATGATGAAGAAAATAATTCTGATGAAAACAAATCGGAACAAGAAAATACTGAACCCGAAACAAATACAGAATTAGAAACTGAATAATTTTAAGAATTATGATTGATACTCTTATAAATATAAAACAGAAAAAAGTTATTGAAGTAAAAGCAATCATTATTTTGCTATTATTTGTAACTTTTAGTTCATTTGCACAATCGCGAATAGAAAGAAACACTAACGATACAATTGTTGGCGATGTAGTGGTAATAAAAGCATATAGCCCCGCAGTTTCCGATGTAAATAAAATACAATTTACACCACAAGTTACTGATACTGTTATGCCAAATATTAGTTTTAAATATTATTTACGCACCTCGCCTGCAAAAACGCATTATAATGTAATACCTATTCACGCAGCAAAAATTTTGCCCGAACCACTTACAAAACTATACGATAATTGTGTAAAAGCTGGTTTTGGTTCTTACGCAACACCTTTAGCAGAATATTGTTATAGCTCGCATAGGTCCAAAGAATACTCATTAAATGTGCATCTAAAACACGAATCATCTACAGGCAAAATTAAACTTAACGATGATTACCCAGAAAAAGCACACTTAGGATATAGCAATAATTTAGCAGATATAAATTCTAAAATATTCTTTAAAAGAAATAAACAAATGCAATTGGGTATTAAATATAGCAGAAATGTAGTGCATAACTATGGTTTTAACACAAGCCTTTTGCCTGACACAATGCCTGACAAATCGGAATATCGCCAAAGATATTGGTCGGCAAATACACATCTCAGGTTTTTAAATACTGTAAATCAAAAATCTAAACTAAGCTATAACACAGGCATTAATTATAGCTTTATGGAAAATATTCAAAAAAGCAATCAACACACAATTGAAATTGATGCAACTTTAAGTCAATATCATAATAAAGAACTGCTAGGAGGCGATTTATTTGTAGGAGCTTATGCTTTTAACAGTGTGGTAGATAGTTTAATGACTGACCCTAAAATTTTAATTGAAGCAAAACCTTGGGTAAAAGTAAAAGGTAGAAAATGGGATGTTAAAGCAGGTTTAGATATCGTTAACGACCATTACAACGATTCTTCTTTTTATCATTTCTATCCAAATGTAATGTTTAATTTTAATCTTGTAGAAGATTATTTTTCGCCATATATTGGTGTTCAAGGAAAAGCAGAAGTAAATCATTACTATAAACTTATACAAGAAAACCCTTTTGTTTCGCCAAATATTATGCTTAAAAACACAAACCATATATTTATAGGTATGGCAGGGCTAAAAGGTAAAATATCGCAGAAACTATCTTTTAATTTTGGTTTAGATTATTCAATTATTGATAATGCATACTTTTTTGTAAATGACACAAGCGAACAATACGATAATTTATTTATTGCAGAAAGTGATGATGTTCAGTTACTTACACTGCATGGTCAGGTTTTTTGGGATAAAAGTAAAAGTTTAAGATTTCTTTTAAAAGGCGAGTATTTTAATTACACAATGAGTGTTTTAGATAAACCATGGCACAAACCAGATTATACAATAACTTTTAGTACATATTATAATTTAAGAGATAAATTTATTGTACGTTTTGATGTGTTTGCACTTGGCGAACAATATGCAAAAAACTTTTATGGACAAGAAAAATATATAAAATTAAAAGGTATGATTGATATTAATTTAGGATTTGAATACAGATATAATAAAAGAATTTCTGCATTTGTTAATTTCAACAATATTATAAGTCAAAAATATCAGCGTTGGAATCAATATCCAACACAAGGATTTAATGCACATGGAGGTTTAATGTTTTCATTTTAGCTTGAGTGATAAACTAGCCGCCAAACCTTGTAAAAATTAAATATCTCAATAAGGATTAAACTATTATAAAATTTAAGATTATGAATATATTAAAGTATGCTTTCGCTCTAATATTTATTTTTAACATGCAATTAATAATTGCACAAGACAATATAAACTACACAGCCGACAAACCATTTCAATATATTTCTAAATGGAAAAACGGACAAAAAAAATCTGAAGGAGAGCTATTGAATAGCCTTGAAGAAGGAAAATGGATTTTTTGGAATGAAGATGGAATAAAAAAACAAGAAGTTAATTTTACAGAAGGAAAATTTCATGGATTAATGATTAGTTATTACACTAATGGGCAAAAAAACAATGAAGTTAATTATTATTACGGTATAAAAAACGGACTTTATAACGAGTGGTACGAAAACGGAAAATTAAGTGCTAGTGGCAAATTTACCTTAGGACATAGAGATAGTGTTTGGACATATTACACAGAACAAGGAAAAATATTAAAAAAAGAAATGTATAATTATAGATACGATAATCCTAAAATTATAGATTTATATGATAAGTCTGGAAAACAAACCGTTTCAAACGGAACAGGAACCGCTGTCGAATTTTATGCCAATGGACAAAAAGCATACTCCGGTAGCTATTTAGATGGCAATAAAAATGGCGATTGGATTTATTGGTACGATAATGGACAAAAATCTGCACAAGGGAGTTTTAAAAATAATATAAAAATAGGAAATTGGAACTCTTGGTACGATGATGGTTCAAAAAAAAGTATAGAAAACTACGAGAATGGTCAAAGTAAATATTGGTATAAAAACGGTAATGTAGAGATGGAAGGAGTAGTTAAACAAGAGAAAAAACAAGGTCTTTGGAAATTTTATTACAATAACGGCACTCTTAGAATTGAAGTGAACTATCAAAATAACCTAAAAAATGGAATAAGTAAAAAATATTACGAAGATGCCAAAATTGAAACAGAAATAAATTATAAAAACGATAAAAAAAATGGAAAAGCAATATGGTATTTACCAAGTGGAGGTTTAGATATTGAAGGTAATTTTGTAAACGATATACAAGATGGTTTATGGACATATTGGAGAACCGACGGACAAAAAGGAAACGAAGGATACTACAAAAACGGAAAAATGGATGGCGAATGGAAATGGTGGTATAAAAATGCCAAAATATGGAAAATAGGAAATTATTCTATGGGAATAAAAAATGGCAAATGGGTATATTTTTTCGAAGATGGCACAAAATTTAAACAAGGACAATTTGAAAACGGAAAAGAAGTTGGAACATGGACAGAATGGTATGAAAATGGAAAAGAAAAAATGACAGGAAACTTTGATAAAGGCGTAATGGTAGGTCAATGGAAAGGTTGGTACAACAACTCAAACCCAAAATATATTATAAATTATAAAAATGGAATACAAGATAGCACTGCAACATATTGGTATAAAAATGGTAACAAACGCTTGTTCGAAACAAAACTAGATTCTGTGTATGTAGGAGAATATACTACTTGGTTCGACGATGGAAAAATTAACATAACAGGTTTTTTTACAAATGGTAAAAAAGACAAAGTTTGGTATTATTACGATAATCATGGAGTAAAAACAAGAGAAGAACATTACAAAAATACCGAACCAAATGGCAAGTGGATAGAATGGTATCCTTCCGGACCAATAAATACTGTTACAGAATATAAAGATGGCTTAAAACACGGACATATATTATACTATTCAAAGCAAGGAGAGGTGCTCTACGATGCACTATTTAAAAATGGAAAACTTGTAAAAGTTCTAAAAGAACAGAAAAAAACACAATAAAAAACAATAAAACTCGTTATAAATTATAAATTATTCATAAATATTATAGATATTTGTAAGCAATTTTATATTTTTGTAAATAACGAAATTTTTAATAATATGAAGAAATATACATTCTTTACTCTGATAATCAGCTTTATTGTTTTATTTTCAAGCTGTAAAAAAGATGATACTGCTCCACGAATTTTTTTTAAAGGTAATGCAGAAACATCGCAAACATGGGTGTTGCAAGAATACTATACACTGCCAACTGCAACTGCATCAGACAATGTTGATGGCGATTTAACAACAAGTATTGTAATTACAAACGATTTAACATTTTATAATGATAGAGTAGTTGCTGCAGATGGCACATATATTTTCCCTAATGGCTCTAAAGTGAAAGACGGAACAGAAGGTTTTGTTGGTAGAGATGGTAATTATACAATTACCTATTCTGCAACTGATGCTGCGGGTAACACAGGAACAAAATCCCTTTCAATTGCTGTTAAAAACAGTATGCAAGCTTGGACAGAAACTGCCTCGGGTACAAGGATTTCGTATCAAACAAAAAGAGAAAAAATAGAAGGAAACCTTGATATTGGAGGAATTTATAAAATATACTCATCGCATCCAGAAGATAGTTATCATCACCCAACTTACAATTTTGATGAAGGAGTTACTACCGACCTAAGAACAGATAGGAATACAAATTACAAGGTTAAAATATCTAAACTTGGAAATATATCAGGCTTATCAGTTGATTTTATTTTTAACCAATATAGTAATGAAATAAGTATTCCTACTATTATGGATATAGGTAAAGAATATGAAAATTTATCTGCTACATTGCCAACAGAATTTATGTATATTGTAACAGGAAATGGTGATTGTGCATATGGTATTTTTCAGTTTTATATTACATATCAAATAGAACGATATAAAGAATCAACAGCAGCCGACTATGATTATGAGTTTGGTGGAACTGTTGAAAATCCTAGATATTGGAAACACGAAAGACAAGCTACATACAAAGAAACTTTTATTAAAGAATAATTAGTTGTTTATAAAGTCTGTTTTTTGCGTTACGCTTGTTTGAAAAATGCTCATTTACATATGTAAATGAGCATTTTTCAAACAACGCAATACTTGAA
>CAZRWZ010000007.1:0-26225 GCA_964603745.1 uncultured Bacteroidaceae bacterium
AAACTTGCAATTGAAATATGCAAAAGTAATTTATCATATTTGGATTTATATAATAAAAAAACCGATTAATAAATGTTTAATCGGTTTTTTTAGAGCTTGTATATAAACTATAATAGTATTCTAAATGCTACTCAAAATCAAATTGGCAAAATCTAAATTCTTTACCACTTTGTGTGTAAATTAAAAATCCATCGGCAAAATGTATAAATGTTCTAGGAACAATTGCACATTTTCCGTCATTACCTTCAAACATAGTAGTTTTTTGCTCACTGCCATCAGTATAAATACTGTGCATAATTGCAGTGGCTTTAGGTGTTGTTTTTGGATTAAATTTTACAGTTTTAGTTTTACTTGCATTTTTATTGCTAATATTCTTTGGATCATCGTTATACATTAACTTAACTGTATTAACATTTGCCCATATTGCATAAGATGAAAAATAGCCATCATCTTTTGTGCTAAATTGCATTTTAGGGAAACGCTTCACCCATTTAAATTTACCCTCTTTATCAACAAACCCAAGTAAAAAATCTAAATAATTATAATATTTTACTTTAATAACTTCTTTTGTTTCAGGGTCTTTAAACTCTCTAAATGACTGGTAAAAAAGCTCCGATACAATTACAAAGCCACCATTTTCTAGTATTTCAATACTGTTAATTTTGAAACTATTTCTTTGTTCTCCTGTTTCGCCTGTTCTAGGGTCTTTAAATGAGGGAAGAAGTGCTCTATCTCTCATAAAGTCATAATAACTAAGTTTTGGATTTGCAGGAACTAATATCTTTTCTGTCATAGGGTTAACTTTTACATAAAACAAACCACCTAACAAACCCGGAGTTCTAGAAGATTTTGCTTCAAATGTTCCTGCAATAATTACGGTTTCATTTTTGTCTAATGCAAAACGCAAATCTTTTCCAAAATATTTTCCTACAACAATATTATAAGCTTTAAATTCTTTTTTCTGGAAATTATAAACTAACAAAACATTATCAAATTTTGGACTTGTGTTTTTTCTAGTTGTTACTTGTTCTTCTTTAATTAGAAAATAAATATTTTCGCTTTTTCCACGTTCTACCTGAATTATTTGTGCTTTTCTGTTCATAAACTCTTCAGGAAATACAAATTCTTCGCTAAAATTTATTTTAAGATTAGAATCAAATATCTTTATAAAATATTTTTCTCCATTATATTGAGAAAAACTTTTATGATATTTTACCATTATTTCTTTTGTGTCTTCTAAATAATCAAATTCAAATCCATCTTCGGGAAAATTACTAATTGGAATTGTTCCTATTTCTTTTGGCTTATTCTTTAATGTACCATTAGTGTTTAAATATGAAATGTATAGTATTTTCTGATTTCTAGATTTATCTTCTATAGAAGTAAATAAAATTATTTTATTATTTACGTAAAAAATATTTTCATAATAACTTTGTTTGCCTCCAATAGAAGGTAGTGTAATTTCATTACTCTCATCAACATTTAGTGTTGTTAATGATATATACTCTAACCATAATTTATCTTTAGTAATATGGCTCGCATCATTAGATCTTATTGCGTAGAAACCATCGGAGTTTACACCTGCAATTTTCTGAAATGAAGTCTTTTTAGTTAATTCTGCTTTATCTCCCCACATTACAGTTTCTAAGCTTTGCGATAGAACTATGTTTGAGATAAAAATCAATACGATAAGTAAATAATTTATTCTATTCATACTATTCTTGTTTTTTAATAATTTGTAAAAATATAAAAATATGCGTTTAATCATATACTTATTAACATTTTTTTCACAATTTATTTTGCAAAAAGTTAATAAGTTTTTTTATATGGGGTATTCTGCAAATTAGTTTTTCAACAAAATAATTAATAAAATCCCTCATATGTTAGTTGATTTTACAAAAACAATACCACAATTATTTTCTTATTACGAAGCATGCATCTATATTTACTTTGCAAACAAATATTCTAGTTGTTTCTAAACAAAAAATACGCCTCTAAAAATCATCTTGAAAGGTCTTAGCAAAATTACAGATACAAGTTTTTCGATACAATTTATCCATTATGCAACAATAATTGTTAATTATTTTTATTTTTGCATGCAAAATTACCCAGGTGGTGAAATTGGTAGACACGCCAGCTTGAGGGGCTGGTGATCTTACGATCGTGCAAGTTCGAGTCTTGTTCTGGGTACTCTTTAGAAAAACTATACTAAAACGAATTACAATGAATCATTTTGTAAACATCTATTTTAACCAATTAATTATCAATGCAATATATCCACAAACAAACAACTATAAATAAAATATTTTATAACTTTTTTGTTAAAAAAGCATGAGTTTGCCTAGATAAATTTAAGTTTATAGTTAAAAAACATATCTTTAACCAAATCAAAATATTAACTTTGCAATCCAATTTAAATATTATAAAATTATGGATACAAAAAATAAAGGTTTTGATACAAAACTAATACATGCAGGAGACTTTCATGATGAATTTGGAAGTGCAGTAACTCCAATTTATCAAACATCAACATTTTCGTTTAAAAATGCTGAACACGGAGCAAATCTTTTTGCAGGAAAAGAAAAAGGATTTATCTATACACGAATAGGAAACCCTACAATAGGAGCTTTAGAAGCAAAACTTGCTGAGCTAGAAAATGGTTTTGGAGGTGTTGCATTAGCTTCAGGAATGGCAGCAGTTTCAACAATTTATGCAGCAATTTTAAAAACAGGCGACCACATGATAAGTACAGGTGCTGTTTATGGCCCAAGTCGTGCTGTAATGGAAAGTATTTTCAAAGATTTTGGTGTAGAATCTTCTTATATAAATACATCGGTAATCGAAAATATAGAAAAAGCTATTAAACCAAATACAAAAATGTTGTATTTAGAAACTCCGGCAAACCCTACAATTGAGTTAACCGATATTAAAGCAGCTTGCGAAGTAGCACACAAACACAATATTATAGTTGTTGTTGACAACACATTTAGTTCTCCATATTTACAAAAACCACTTAATTTAGGTGCCGATGTTGTACTTCATTCTTTAACAAAATTTATTAACGGTCATGCCGATATCGTTGGCGGAGCATTAATTGTGAAACAAGAAGAACTTTACAAGAAAGTTCGTAAAGCTATGACATATATGGGCGGAAACATGGATCCACATCAAGCATATATGGTTATTCGTGGAGTAAAAACCCTTTCAATAAGAATTGACAAAGCACAAGAAAGTGCAATGAAAGTTGCCGAGTATTTAGAAGCACACCCAAAAGTAGAATGGATAAAATATCCCGGATTAAAATCATTTGAACAACACGAATTAGCAAAACAACAAATGACAGGATTTGGTTCTATGATTAGTATTGGAATAAAAGGAGGATACAATGCTGGAGTAGTGCTTATGAACAATGTAAAACTTGCTCTATTAGCTGTTTCTCTTGGTGGTGTTGAAACCTTAATTCAGCATCCTGCATCAATGACACATGCAGGAGTTTCTAAAGAATCTAGATTAGAAGCCGGAATTACAGACGGATTAGTTCGTTTAGCTATTGGCATAGAAGATGTTAACGATATAATAGATGACTTAAAAAATGCTTTAGAAAAAGTATAAGAGTGTAACACAAAAAATAAAAAATCCTCGAAATATATTTTGAGGATTTTTTTTATTTTAAGATTTTTTTATTATGTTTTTTAACATATTATTAAAAATAGATTATCTTTGCACAAAATAATAAAAAATTAGATATATGAGAAATTTAAAGTACATCATTGGGCTATTTGTAATAGCTTTTTTAGTATACGGATTTGTAAACAAAAACTATTCGTCTGACCAAGAACAACAACAAACAGAAATTAAGGTAGGTAACAAAGTTCCTGATATTGAATTACCAGGTGTTGATGGTAAAATCATTAAACTATCGTCGTTAAAAGGCAAAATGGTATTAATAGACTTTTGGGCATCATGGTGTCGTCCTTGTAGAGCAGAAAATGTGCATGTTGTTGAAATGTATAACGAATTTAAAGACACAAAATTTAAAAACGGTGATGGATTTACAGTTTATAGTGTATCTTTAGATAAAGTAGGTCAAGAAGCTAAATGGAAGAAAGCAATAAAAGACGATAAATTAATATGGAATACACATGTTTTAGGAAATAATAAAGTTGCAGGACAATATGGTATAAGATATATCCCAACAAGTTTTCTTATTGATGGTGAAGGGAATCTAATAGCAACAGGCTTGCGTGGTGATGCACTCAAAGAAAAAATAAAATCACTTAAAAAATAATATACAATGAAAAAGATAATTTATTCATTAACAATAATCTCAGTTTTAGCATTTATTTCTATTGCTGCAAATGTAGTTGATAATAATACAGAACCAAAAATTGGGTTAAATGTAGGAGACACAGCTCCCGAGCTTAACTTTAAAACACCCGAGGGTAAAGAAGTTGCTCTGTCGTCGCTTAGAGGAAAATTAGTACTTGTAGATTTTTGGGCATCGTGGTGTCGCCCTTGCAGAAGAGAAAATCCTAATGTGCTTGCAACATATAACGAATTTAAAGATGCAAACTTTAAAAATGCAAAAGGTTTCACAGTGTATGGAGTATCTTTAGACAAAAGCAAAGAATCGTGGGTAAATGCAATAAAAGCAGATAAATTATCATGGACACATGTAAGCGATTTAAAATATTGGAATAGTGCCGGAGCTAAATTATATCAAGTAAGAGGAATACCAAGTAATTTTTTAATTGATGGAAATGGCATAATACTTGCTAAAAACCTTAGAGGTTCGCAGTTAAAAGAATTTGTAAATAAATTAGTTGTTAAAGAAAAAACTTTAGACGAGTTAAATAAAGAATTAAAAACTAATTTAGACGAAATAGAAAAAAAACTCACAGAACAAATATCTAAATTAGACACAAAAAGTACAGAATATAAAGCTTTGAGCAAAAAATTAAAATCAGTTCAAAAAATGCAAAAAATATCATTGTAAATTTTGGCAGAACTTAAAATAATATAATGTTAAAATGGCGGAAATTCCGCCATTTTTTGTTTTTATTACAAAAGGCAAAATATTTGTAATACAGCAAAAAAAAAGAATAATATGGTGGCAAAAGATATAAAAGAAAAAACAAAAAAGGATAGCTCTAAAGCTAAAAAACATAGTCGTGCTTCAAAAAAGAAAACTATTGAACTAGAAAAATTTGAAGAACTAGCCAAAAAGCTAGAAGAAATTAATGATAAATATCTTCGACTAAATGCAGAGTTTGATAATTACAGAAAGAGAACTCTAAAAGAAAAAATGGATTTAACAAAAACCGCAGGAGAAGATATATTAATTAATATATTACCTGTTGTAGATAATTTTGAAAGAGCTATCGAAGCATCGAAAAAAGCAGAAGATATTAAAGCTGTAATGGAAGGTATAGATTTGATATACAATAATTTTAAAGACTTTTTAAAACAAAGAGGTGTACACGAGATAGAAGCTATAGGAGAAACTCTTGACACAGATTTGCATGAAGCAATTACTAATATTCCTGCACCAGATAAAAAAAGCAAAGGAAAAATTATTGATGTAATTGAAAAAGGATATATTCTTAACGATAAAGTTATTCGTTATGCAAAAGTTGTTGTAGCAGAGTAATTTAGGATAATTACAAGAGAAAGGAAAACCAAGAGATGTCAAAAAGAGATTTTTACGAGATATTAGGAGTATCAAAAGCTTCATCGGCAGATGAAATAAAAAAAGCATATAGAAAAAAAGCTATTCAATACCACCCTGATAAAAATCCGGGAGACAGTGTAGCCGAAGAAAAATTTAAGGAAGCAGCAGAGGCATACGAAGTTTTAAGTAATCCTGAAAAGAAGCAACGATACGACCAGTTTGGGCATGCCGGAGTAGGCAGTAGTGCTGCCGGCGGTGGCGGTGGCTTTGGCGGTGGTTTTTCTAATATGGAAGATATTTTTTCTCATTTTGGCGATATTTTTGGCGGACATTTTGGCGGCGGCGGCTTTGGTGGTGCTCAGCGTGGCGGACGTAGAGTTAATAAAGGTTCAAATATAAGAGTTAAAGTTAAACTTAACTTAGAAGAAATTGCTAATGGTGTTACCAAAAAAATTAAAATAAATAAATATGTTGCTTGCGACACATGCAATGGCTCAGGAGCTAAAGGCGGAGAAGCCGGAAAATCTACTTGCTCTACTTGTAATGGGTCAGGACAAGTAACAAGAGTGCAAAGAACAATTCTTGGGCAAATGCAAACTCGTTCTGTTTGCCCTACCTGCGGAGGAGAAGGAAGCACAGTTGTTGATAAATGTACAGCATGTTACGGCGAAGGAATTATTAAAAAAGAAGAAATTATTAGTATCGATATTCCTGCCGGAGTTGGCGAAGGAATGCAATTATCTGTTTCGGGCAAAGGAAATGCTGCCCGCAGAGGTGGAATAAATGGCGATTTATTGGTTGTTATACAAGAAATTGAACACCCCGATTTAATTAGAGATGAAGATAATTTAATTTATAACTTAAACCTTAGTATCCCCGATGCAGTTATTGGTACAACGGTAGAAATACCAACTATTACAGGAAAAGTAAAAGTTAAAATTGAAGAAGGAACATATCATGGCAAAATATTAAGACTTAGAGGAAAAGGAATACCCGATGTAAATGGTTATGGCAAAGGCGATTTGTTAGTGCATATTTCTATATATATTCCTAAAAGTATTTCTAAAGAAGATAAAAAAATAATGGAAAAACTATCTCAATCAGAAAGCTTTAAACCCAAGGCAGCAAGTGATAAAAAAGGTTTCTTCGAAAAAATGAAATCAAATTTATTTAACTAATCTTTAGATAACAAAATTCACAAGCTGCTTCAAGAGGACGAAGTATAATCTAATAAACACATGTTTAACTTTGTTGAGCTATCAAATTCGGTTCTGTTTTTCACAAGCTAAGAAATTCAAATTAAAACAAATTTTAATCATACTTTCATACAAGTTATAGTGATTTATTTTACTTTGTTAAAAACTTGTTAAAAGCATTTTTATATATCATAAAATATAAATTAGTAATTTTTTATTTTTGGCATACTTAATAATAAACTAAATAAGATGTCAGAAAATATTAAATTTAAAAAAGTTTCATATTACAGAAAACCTGAAGATTTAACTCTTGACGAATGGCAAATTGCATTACGTCGTCAGTTTGCTTTAAAACAAGATTTTAAAATCACAAATATTACAGATGAGAAAGTATTTTCTGATTTTTTAGTTTATAATCCTAAAACAGATAAAGAGTATAAAGTTGCTATTCGTGATTATGAATTTGGATTAAATTTTTGCTCTTGTCCCGATTTTAAAGTCAATGGCTTAGGAACTTGTAAACATATTGAATATGTATTGCATCAGTTAAAAAAAGATAAATCAAACGATAAAGAATGGAAAAATGGTTACAAACCGGCATACTCATCAATAAGTTTGAAATATGGAATAGAACGAAAAGTTTTTTTAAGAATAGGCGAAAATAACAAAGAAGATATAACTCAGCTTGCAAACGATTTTTTTGATGAGAATAATTTTCTAAAAGATGAAAAATATTCTAATATAGAGCAGTTTATCGAAAAAGCAAGAGAAATAAACAGTAATTTTAAAGTTTACGATGATGCCTTAGAATTTATTTTAAACATAAGAGCAAAAGAAAATAGAGTTAAAATTATTGATAAGCTTTTTTCGGAAAATGAAGATAAAAGCAACGTATTTAATCGTTTTGTAAATGCAGATTTATACCCTTATCAACAAGAAGGAGTTCTGTTTGCTACAAAGGCAGGACGCATACTTATTGCTGATGATATGGGACTTGGAAAAACAATTCAAGCAATATGCACAACCGAAATTTGGGCAAAACATTTTGGCGTAAGCAATGTTTTAATAATAGCACCTACATCATTAAAATATCAGTGGCAAAACGAAATTAAAAAATTTACTAATAGTTCGGTTAGAGTAATTGAAGGGAGTTTAGATAAGCGAATTCATCAATACAAAACCGATGAGTTTTACAAAATAGCAAGCTATGGTGTCGCTTTAAATGATATAGAGCATATAAATTCAGCCAATTTTGATTTAATAATTCTTGACGAAGCACAAAAAATTAAGAATTGGAAAACAAAAACAGCACAAAATCTTAAAAAATTAAACTCTGAATATGCTATTGTAATTACCGGAACACCAATAGAAAACAGAATTGAGGAACTACATTCTATAATAGAATTTCTTGATCCGTACAGACTTGGTGCTTTGTTTCGTTTTTTAGACAAACATCAATTAAAAGATGAAACAGGAAAGATTATAGGTTATGATAATCTTAATGATATATCAAAAGTTTTAGATGGTATGCTGTTGCGAAGAACAAAAACTACAATAAAAAAACAATTGCCCGAACGTGTCGATAAAAATTATTTTATTGAAGTTACCAAAGAACAAAAAGAAATACATAGCGATTACAACTATATTGTAACAAAATTAGTTAGCAAATGGAGACGTTACGGCTTTTTATCTGAAAAAGACCGCCAGCGTTTATTAATTGCCCTTGGTTGTATGCGTATGGTTAGCGATACTACTTATATTCTAGATCAAAAAACAAATTATGGAAATAAAATAAATGAACTTGTAGAAATATTAAAAGATATTTTTGAAAACACCGATAATAAGGTAGTTATCTTTAGCCAGTGGGAACGAATGACAAGACTTATTGGTCGTGAATTAAAAAAAATGAATATAGAATTTGAATATCTTTTTGGAGGAGTACCAAGTGTAAAACGTAAAGATTTAATAAACAATTTTAATAATGATAAAAATAAACGTGTGTTTTTATCTACTGATGCCGGAGGTGTTGGCTTAAATTTACAAACAGCAAATGTAGTTATTAATATAGATTTGCCTTGGAATCCCGCAGTCTTAGAGCAACGTATTGGTAGAGTTCATAGATTAGGACAACAGCAAAATGTACAGGTTATTAATCTTATTTCTAAAGGTACAATTGAACATAGAATTTTAGGTACTTTAAATTTTAAAAAATCAACTTTCGATGGTGTGCTTGATGGTGGCGAAAATATGGTTATTATGGGTGAGAGTAAACTCAAAAAACTTATGAATGCAGTAGAAGATTTAAATGATAACGAAATTAATGAGTATCTAAATGATAATGAAAAGAAAGGCAAACAAGCAGAAAATATAATTGAAGATGAAGAAATTTTAAGAAAAGTTAACAAACCTAAAACTGAAGAAGGTGATACTCAAACACAATTAGAGTTTAATGCAAAAGAAAAACCGGGTATTGAAAAATCGGCTTTTGAGCCTAAACCAGAAGTTAATGAATTGTTTAATTCAGGATTAGATTTTATTGAAAAAATAGGCAATGTATTTAGTAAATTACAAACAGGAGAAATCTCTGTTAAAGATTTTGTTGAAAAAGATGAAAAAACAGGTCAAACCTCATTGAAAATACCAATAAAAGATGCAGATATGGTTACAAATGCCATAAGTAATATTGCAAATATTTTTAATACATTAAATAATAATAATAATAAACAATAAGTAAATATGCATTTTGCAATATTATAAAATTCAACTATAAAAATAGTTGTAAAACGACATATTACTCTAAACTAAACATATACAATTTTATCAACCTTGTAAATTGCAAATCTTATTTGCAATTTACAAGGTTAATAACATACACAAACCTTGTAAATTGCAAGTTTAAAATTCAAACTACAAGGTTTAAATTATAAATAAACCTTGTAAATTGAAAACTTCATTTGCAAACTACAAGGTTTATTTGTATCTTTGCATTATGTCTATACATCGTTTAGAAGAAGAAACTATAAAGTATTTTATGCCCGATATCCCTGTTGTTGGAATAATTGGAGCACGACAAGTTGGCAAAACCACACTTGCAAAAAGCTTATTGTCTAATTTTAACGATGTTGTATTCCTTGACTTAGAAAAAAAATCGGACAGACAAATAATAGAAAACACAGAAGATTTCTTAAATCTAAATAAAGGAAAAGTAATTTGTATAGACGAAATACAAATGATGCCAGATGTTTTAGCTGAAATGCGAAATTTTGTAGATAATAATAATGATACAAAATTTATAGTACTTGGTTCGTCATCACCAGATATATTAAGAAATTCGTCGGAAAGTTTAGCAGGTAGGATTTTTTATTTTGAGTTACAATCGTTTTTGTGGCAAGAAATTAAAAATAAAACATCTATGAAAGATTATCATCTACTTGGAGGTATGCCTAAAAGTATTCTTGCAAAAAAAAAAGAATTATCTTTCGTTTGGTTAAAAAATTATATTAGAACTTTTCTCGAAAGAGATTTACGCAATTTCGGTTTTAATATTCCGCCCGATACATTGCATCGTTTGTGGCAAATGTTAGCTCATTTAAATGGTCAGATTTTAAATAGTTCGCAACTTGCAAATTCGTTAGGTTTAACCCATACAACAATTAAAACTTATATAGATATCTTATCAAATACATTTATGTTGCGTATATTACAACCATATCATATAAATGTAAAAAAACGATTGGTAAAATCGCCAAAAGTATATTTTAGAGATACCGGAGTTTTGCATACATTGTTAAATATTGAAACCTACAACGATTTGTTTGCACACCCTGTTTATGGCAGCTCGTGGGAAGTTACTGTAATTGAAAATGTGATTGCAAAATATAAAAATTGGAATTATTATTTTTACCGAACCGCAACAGGCAACGAATTAGATTTGGTATTAACAAAAGCAAACAGAGTGATTGCAATTGAAATTAAGAGCTCTAACACACCTAAATTAACAAAAGGATTTTGGTATGCTATTGATGATATAAAAGCTACCGAAGCATACGTTATTGCTCCTGTTAGAATGCCTTATCCTTTAAAAAAGAATATTATGGTTTACCCTTTAAACGATTTTTTAGAAAAAAATATTGATGAATAAGAAAAAGAAAAAAATATTATTTCTTTCGCCTTATCCTCATGGGATAGGTCCATCGCAACGATTTAGGTTTGAGCAATATTTTAATCTTTTATCGGAATATTTAGATATAAATCAAAAAACTTTTTGGAACAAAAAATCTTGGGATATTTTATTTTCAAATGCAAATTTTTTGACAAAGTTTTATTATCTAACAATTGCATTTATTAAACGGGAAATTCTACTATTTTCAATATCAAAATATGATGTAATTTTTATTCATAGAGAAGTTGCCCACATAGGAGCACCTATATTTGAATGGATTATTAAATTTATTTTCAAGAAAAAAATAATTTATGATTTTGATGATGCAATTTGGCATCTTAATTATTCTGATAAAAATAAGATTACTCGTTTTTTTAAATCGCCTTGGAAAGTCAAATTTATTTGTCGTTGGGCTGATGTTGTAATAGTAGGTAATTCCTATTTAGCTGATTATGCAAGATTATCTAATAAAAATATTGTAATAATTCCAACCACAATTAATAGCGAAATACACAAAGCTTGTTATAAAAAACCAAAGCAAATGCTTACTATTGGTTGGACAGGAACACTTACAACTCTTAAACAGCTCGAAACAGCTTTACCTGTATTAAAAAAATTAAAACAAAAATATGATTTTAGGTTCTACATAATTTCTAACGAAAAACCAGCGTTTGACACAGATTTTACATTTCAGCAATGGCAATCTTCTACAGAAGTAGAAGATTTGTGTAATATCGACATTGGTATAATGCCATTACCAGATAATGAGTGGGCAAAAGGAAAATGCGGATTAAAAGGTTTGCAATATATGGCATTAGAAATTCCAACAATAATGTCGCCAGTTGGTGTAAATACAGAAATAATACAAGATGGGGTGAATGGATTTTTGGCTTCTACGGAGCAAGAATGGCTAGAAAAACTTTCTCTATTGATAGAAAATAGTGAGCTAAGAGAAAAACTTGGAAAAGCAGGACGAAAAACAGTTGTTGAAAAATATTCTGTGGAAGCAAATAAACAAAAATATTTAGATGTGTTTAATTCTGTTTTTCAGTATTAAATTTATTTTTATAATAAAAATACAATAATAAAAATACAAAAAATGGCATTACAGGAACTTTATATCTTGCTAAAGCTCCAAAATTATAAGAAGTGAAACCAACTGCAAATCCAAAAACAATTGAGTAAACAAAAGACAATGCTAAAAAACTATTTTTAAAACTTTGAGTAATTAGTTTTTGTCTGTTTCGCCACAATACAATAATAAATAATACAAAAAGCACAAAACTTTCTAAAGCTCCCATTAAAGAGGTTATGTTTCTTACTTCCCATAAATAAGGTCTGAAAAATGTTACATTTAATGATGCAGGAACTTTTGAAACAATCCCTATAGCTGTGTATTCTACTTCACCCAGATTATACGAAGAGCCTCCTTGTGTTGTGTGCCACGAGTGAAATCCTTCAACTCTACTCTCTAGTGTCTCAACCTTGTATTTATTATTATCGTTTAGCATGTTTATAATCAAAACATAACCAATTAAAACAATCATAAAAAATAGTAATGGTGCTAACATTTGCCTAATAAGTGTATTGCTAATTCTACCTTTAAAATTAAGAAATAAAGCAATAAATAGTCCAGGCATAAAACCTAATATTATATATGCTTTTAATTTATATATTATGTACGCTGAAATAATAACAATTATTATTGAAAAGATATTAAATTTATTTTTTATAAAAATATTTATAAATTGAAAAAAGAAAATACCTAATGCTGCAAAAGTTATGGTATCTTTTAAAATTCCGCTACTCCAAAACATAACACTTGGTAATAAAAAAACAGAAATAAATGCTTCTTTATGATATTTTGGAAAGAAATATAAAAAAGATTTAAACATTTTCCATCCACCATAAAACGCTATTAACGAAGTTGTGATAGAGGAAATTAAATACCTATTAAAAGAGAGTAGATTTATTATTGAAGTAATTCTAACCATAAACCATTCCTCTGGAGCTCTTGCATAACTAATTTTATGAGTAATATGAATTAAATCTGGAGGAATTTCGTAATTATCTAATATTAGTAATCTAAAATAGCTTAAAGGTTCTGTAAAAAATGAATTTGAAAGGATTTTTGCACCAATAAAATAATTTTGAGTATCTCCTCCACCATAATAAAAAACATATACAAATGCTAAGGCAATAGTTCCAATAATTTTTGTTATTAAACCATAGGTAAAATACTTATACTCTGGGTGTTTTTCTATTTTAGAATTTTTATAAAAATTTGCAAAAATTATAATTATTACTATAAAAATTATAGCCCCAAAAATATCAAATACATTTATTGTTCCTTCAAACATTATTATAAATTAATATTAACAACAAAGATATCTATTCCAGTAAATCAAACAAATAAACTTATTACTATAATCTTAATTTACTGTTTATAAAGTCAGCTAATTTCGTTAGATTTGTGTTGAAAACAGTTATTTAAAGTAACAAACTACTTTATTCTAATACATTTGAGTTTATGAACAAGTATTTGTATGTTTTTAGATTGTACAAAAAATAATGTAATTTTATTTACACAACTTTTTTTATAAATTTGCACTAAACTTTTTTTGTGAAACGATATTTTATAGAATTATCATATAAAGGGACAAATTACCATGGCTGGCAAACCCAACCAAATGCTACTACAGTGCAACAAACTTTAGAAAATGCTTTGAGTAAAAAATTGCAAGAGAATATTAAAGTTACCGGTGCAGGAAGAACAGACACAGGAGTACATGCAGAATTTTTTATTGCACATTTCGATACATCTAAACCCATTACAGAAAAAACTATTTTTGGCTTAAACCGAATGTTGCCACAAGATATTTCAATATTTAATATTTACGAAGTTGATAAAGAAAAACACGCTCGTTTTGATGCAATATCAAGAACTTATGAATATAGAATTTCTACAAATAAAAATCCTTTTCTTAATGAAATAACAGCATTTATTCCTGCAAATTATAACATTGAACTTTTAAATAAAGCAAGTAATCTTCTTTTAAATTATACAGATTTTACTTCGTTTAGTAAATTACATACTGATGTAAAAACAAATAATTGCAATATTACCGAAGCTTTTTGGAAAGAAGAAAAAACCCTTATTGTTTTTAGAATTACTGCCGATAGATTTTTAAGAAATATGGTTAGAGCTATTGTAGGCACTATGTTAGAGCTGAATGCCGGCAAAATAATTATCAGTGATTTAGAAAAAATAATACTTGCAAAAGACAGAAATAAAGCCGGAAAATCAGCTAATTCGGAGGGTTTGTTTTTGGTTGAGATAAAATATTAAACCTTAATATTTTAAGTATAAAAATTAAGTTTTTTCTTAATAAGGTTTTAAAAATAAAAATTCTTTGTTATCTTGCGGTTTCATAAAATAAGTTGTGTATTATGCATATAGCAGTAGCAGGAAATATTGGTTCGGGAAAAACAACATTAACAAAGCTTTTATCAAAGCATTATAAATGGAGTACACATTTTGATGATACAGACGATAATCCTTATTTAACCGATTTTTATGAAAATATGCAAAGATGGTCGTTTAATCTTCAGGTATATTTTTTAAATACTCGTTTTAATAAAATTATAGAGATACATCAATCGGAAAAAACTGTTATTCAAGACAGAACTATTTATGAAGATGCGTATATTTTTGCACCCAACTTGCATTCAATGGGCTTGATGTCAACACGAGATTTCGAGAATTATTACACACTTTTTAATTTAATTAGTTCTTTAATTAAACCACCCGATTTGCTTATTTATTTACGTGCATCAGTGCCTACTTTAGTAAGTCAAATCCAAAGCAGAGGCAGAAAATACGAAAATAGTATTCGTTTAGATTACCTAAAAAGATTAAACGAAAGATACGAAGCATGGATATCATCATATCAATTAGGAAAATTATTAATTATTGATGTAGATAAAAATAATTTTTCGGAAAAACCGGAAGATTTAAGCCAAGTAATTTCAGCTATTGATGCTCAAATAAACGGAATTTTTCAATAAAAATTATAGATAAATGAGAAAACAAATAGTAGCTGGCAATTGGAAAATGAACACAAATATTGCCGAAGGAATTAGTCTTGCTTTAGAATTAAGAGAATTAGAAAATAAATTTAATGATAATGTTGAAGTTGTTGTTATTCCTCCATTTACACATATCTCAGAAATTTCAAATGTTTTATCTGATACAGATATAAAAATAGGTGCTCAGAACTGTGCATCGGAAGAAAAAGGAGCATATACTGGCGAAATTTCGGCAGAAATGATTGCCTCTTTAGAAGCTAAATATGTTACTATTGGACACTCGGAACGCAGAGCATATTACGGAGAAACAAACAGTATTTTAAACAAAAAAGTAAAACTTGCAATAAAAAATAATTTAACTCCAATTTATTGTTGTGGCGAAAAATTAGAAGAAAGAGAAGCCAAAAATCATTTTGATGTAGTTAAAACACAAATATCTGAAGGTTTATTTGATTTAGACAATAAAGATTTTTCGAAAATAGTAATAGCATATGAACCTGTATGGGCAATAGGTACAGGTGTTACAGCAAGCCCTGAACAGGCTCAAGAAATACATGAATTTATACGAAATATTATTACCGAAAAATATGGAAAAGAAATTGCTGAAAACATTTCTATACTTTACGGAGGTTCTGTAAAACCAAGCAATGCAAACGAAATATTTGGTAAAACTGATGTTGACGGAGGATTAATTGGTGGAGCAGCACTAAAATCGAACGATTTTATGGGTATAATAAATGCGTTTTAAAAAATTTAACAACCTCGCCACAAGCGTCGGAGGAATTAAATATCCCAATTGAGATTAAAATATTTTTGTAATAACGGGTTATTTCAAATAATATTTTAACATAGCAGATTGTTTGTTATTTTGTTCCCGTAAGGGTTTTCTTAATTTCCCATATACTTCTTGAACCAACAAAAAAGAATTCATAAATTCAACTAAAAATATTGTGAGTAACACAATTCAGTTATATACACCATTTGGGAACATAATGGTATATACCCAAACTATTGTATTGAAAACTAAATTTAAAAAGTTTTTTTAAGAACCTTTAAATAAAATTATAACTTTTTTATTCTGTTGTCGTATAGTCAAGATATTATAAACACATGATGAAAAGATTATTATTCTCATTAATTATTGCACTCTCATTTTCAGGTTACTCTGAGAAAATTATTACTATTGACAACGATTCTATAACTAGTTTTTCAATATCTGATTTTGTTTATATTTTAGAAGATACTACTACTAAATTAGAATTAAAAAAAGTAATTTTAACCGACAATAAAAAATATTTTAAATTAAATAATTCTTCTAATTTAAATCTTGGATTTACAAAATCTGCATATTGGATAAAATTTACCGTTGAAAACAAAACAAAACTTTTAAAAAATCTAATTTTTTCTATTGATTATCCACTTTTACGTTCAATTTATTTTTATGAAGTAAAGGGAACAAGATTAGTAAGAAGAATAATTACCGGAGAAAAAGAAAAATTTAATTCGCGTGATATAAAACACCGGAGTTTTTTATTTGATTTAGAATTAGAGCCAAATGTTACATACACATATTTTGCCAGAATATCTAGCGAAGGTGGAACTTTACGAATGCCTATGACAATTTCGTCATACAAATATTATATAGCAAAAGACAAGTTTGGAATTGTTTTAAATGGGGTTTTTATGGGGCTAGTAATACTTTCTATATTGTTTAATCTATTTTTACTTTCTGTTTCTAAAGAAGTGCTAAATCTTTATTACACAATCTTTGTTGCTTCTATAGCATTATTTTTAATTAATATTTCAGGCTTTTCTTATCAATATCTTTGGCCAAATTCAACTTGGTTTCAATATCATTCTACTGTGTTTTTTGCATTAATTGCAAATGTTTTTTTACTCCTGTTTACTAGAGAATATTTTAATTTTAAAGAACATTATAAAAAAATTGAGCTTATTTTTAAAATCGTTTTTCCATTCTCTTTAATTATAGCTATTTTAACCCTAACTGTTCAAGATTCGTTTTATTTAATTAATCGTATAGCTAATATAATATCGTTTTTTACCATATTTTTACTTCTATTTGTTTCTATACTTGGTATTTTTAGAAAAGATAAATTGGCAATATATCTATTTATTTCTTTTTCTGCGTTTATTATAGGAGTAATACTTTATGTATTAAGAAATTTTGGAATACACGGAAATAATGGTCTTGCAGAAAATGGAATTAAAGTAGGATTTATTTTAGAAATAATATTTTTAATGTTTGCTGTAATACATCGATACACATATATGGGTAAAAGAGAAAATACTCGCTTAGAAAATTTAGTAAGTAAAAGAACATCTGATTTAGTTACACAAAAAGAAGAGATTGAAACACAACGAGATAAAATATTAAGACAGCATGAAGAGGTTACAAAACAAAAAAACCTTATTCTAGAAAAGAATGAAGAAATTAATAAAAGTTTTGATTACGCAAAAATTATACAAACAGCTGTATTACCTCCAGAAAATGAGCTTCAAAAATTTTTGCAAAAATTCTTCATTTTAAATCTTCCGAAAGAAATAATTAGTGGTGATTTTTACTGGGTAGAAGAAAAAAACGATAGAACATACATTGCTGCTTCAGATTGTACAGGACACGGCGTGCCAGGTGCTATGATGAGCATGTTAGGCATTTCAGCTCTAAATGATATTATTGGTAGAAATGACACTATGAAACCATCTGAAATTCTACAAGAATTAAGTAGGAATATAGAAAACTCACTTCATCAACAAGGTAAAATTGGAGAATCTAAAGATGGTATGGATATTAGCTTATGTATGATTGATAAACTCACTAATACATTATTATATTCCGGTTCTAATAACTCAATTTATATAGTTAGAAACAATAAATTTGATGAAGAAGATACCACAGTGCAGAAAATATACAATTATGATAATTGTAATCTTTTAGAATTGAAACCCGACAAAATTTTTATTGGTTATAATGTTAAAAAAGATTTAGTTTTTACCGACAAAAGATTTGATTTACAAAAAGGAGATACAATATATATGTTTTCTGATGGGTATGCCGATCAATTTGGTGGATTAAATAAGAAAAAATATAAGTATAAAAAGTTTAGAGAACTAATTGCTAAAGTATCTTCAATTACAGATATGGAAAAACAAAAAGAGTTTTTACATTATGAATTAAATCAATGGAAAGGCGATGTAGAGCAAATAGATGATATTTTAATTATTGGTATAAACCATGTGTAATATTGCTCAAAGCCACATAGCTGGGGTCTACTTTTTCTTTTTTAGTTGTTTAAATTTCATCTAAAGACCTTAATATTATATTACAAGCATCATTAATTTCATTGGTAGTTATATTTAAAGGAGGGCTAATTCTAAAATGATTATCACAAAAAATAAACCAATCGAAAACTAAACCGTTAATAATTGTACGGTCTAACAACTTTCTTATTTGAGTATAATTTTCTAATTCTACAGCTAAAAACAAGCCAACACCTCTAATAGATTTAATTTTGTTGTGAACTAATAATTTCCTAAATAACTTACCTTTTTTGTTCACACCTGAAATTATATTTTCATTAATTAATACATTTAAACTTGCAAGTGCCGCCGCCGCAGAAACCGGATGACCACCAAATGTTGTTATATGTCCTAGAATAGGATTATCTTTAAAAACTGACATTATTCTTTTTGAAGCAACAAATGCCCCAATAGGCATTCCTCCACCCATACCTTTTGCAATTGTAAAAATATCAGGTTCAACATTATAGGTTTTAAATGCAAATAAACTCCCTGTCCTTCCGAAACCAGTTTGTATTTCATCAAAAATTAATAATGCACCAACTTCGTCACATCTTTTTCTAAGTTTTTGCAAAAAATTATTTTCAGGAATTATAATGCCAGCCTCCGCTTGAACAGGTTCTATTATAACTGCCGCAGTTTTTTTTGTAATTGCATTTAATTGTGTCTCATCATTAAAATCGATAAAACTAACACCTGGTACTAAAGGGCGAAAAGCAGACTTAAAATACTCATTGCCCAAAACACTTAAAACTCCTGCTGTGCTTCCGTGATAAGCATTGTTAAAAGACACAATTTCTGATTTTCCTGTGTATCGTTTTGCCAATTTTAAAGCTCCTTCGTTTGCTTCGCTACCCGAATTTACAAAATATATATTATCAAATTTTGCGGGTAACTGTTCTAAAAAAAGCTCGGCATATTTTACTTGTGGAGATTGAATATATTCACCATAAACCATTAAGTGCATATATTTGTCAACTTGTTTTTTAACAGCTTCTACAACTTTTGGATGTCGATGCCCGATATTACTTACCGAAACTCCTGATATTAAATCAATATATTGTTTTTCATCTTTATCAATCATATAAATACCTTCGGCTTTCACAATTTCTAAGCCAATAGGTTCTTCGGTTGTTTGTGCTATATGATTATAAAATAATTGACGTTCTGTAAGCATATTACTTAATTTTTATTCATAAAAAAACCGTCATTCAATTTCTCGAAATGACGGTTTAAGATTTTATATTAAATTAATCTTTTGTAATTAAATTTATTTCTTTCATTAATTTATCTTTATACGATTTTCCTATTGGAATAACCTTTGTTCCTTCTTCTAATTTTACAATTACAGAATTATCTTCGATACCTTTTATTTGTGTAATATTTACAATAAATGAACGATGTACTCTTTTGAATTTACGAGCAGGAAGCTTAGTAACAATAGATTTCATTGTAAAATGAATTGTATATTTTTCGGAATATGTAGTAACAATTACATAATTTTCTAATGCTTCAACAAACAGAATATCATCGTAATTTAAACGTACAATTCGTGAACCTCTTTTTATAAAAATTTCATCATTACCATCATCAAAACTTGCACTTGTAAGTTGTCTCTTATCTGCTTGCGACCCTTGTGCTTTTGTTATTGCTTTAAAAAATCTAGCATACGAAATTGGTTTTAAAAGATAATCAATAACATCATATTCAAAAGCTTCTAGAGCATATTTTTCTTTTGCAGAAATTATTATTACTTGTGGGTGTTCTTTAAAACTATTTAAAAATTCAATTCCTGTCATTTCGGGCATTTCAATATCTAAAAATACTAAATCAATAGTAACAGGGCTTTTTTTTATCGCATTAATAGCATCAATAGCACTTTCAAATGATGCAACTAAATTTGTAGACTCTGTTCTTTCAATAAATTCTTCGATAACTTTTCTTGATAATTTATCGTCGTCAATAATAATGCAGTTCATAATTGAAATATTTAGTTATAAATTTATTTTGATTTTTAATTCATTATTTAAGAAATAATACGTTAAATTTGTTAAAAAGTTTAAATTAATTATTATGAAAATATATATTTTAACAATTGTTTTATTGCTATTTAACTTAGTAGCATTACCTCAAAAACAATACAAATATAGTAAATCCTTAACAAATAACGTAATTTTTAAGATAAAATATCAATGTAAACAAGATTTTAACGAAAAAAAAATTAATAATATAACTCTGCAAGAGTACTTTAATAAGAATAAATATCAAAAGAAATTTCCATTAAAAACTGCATTAAGCGAGCAAAAACGTAGAAAAAATAAAAATTTAGTAGATTTAAGTTTAATTTATGTTATTGAATTAGGCAGTTTTGATAAATGTAATTCTTTTATAAAAGAAATTTACAAAGAAGGTATTGTTGAATATGCCGTTTTTGAGCATATAAACGAGCTTGAATATATTCCTAATGATGATGCCTACACCTCGCAATACTATTTAAATAATTTAAAAGTTTTTGATGCTTGGGATATTTCAAAAGGAGATTCAACTATAATTATTGGCATTGTAGATACGGGTATAGATATAGATCACGAAGATTTAAATAAAAATATTTATAGAAATGAAAACGACCCAATTGACGGGGTAGATAACGATCAAGATGGTTATATAGATAACTATTGGGGTTGGGATTTAGCCGATAATGATAATAATCCACAGTGGGATTCTAGTGGGGCATCATCGGCTCCGCATGGAGTTTGGGTAAGTGGTTGTGCATCGGCTGTAGCTGATAATGGAGTAGGACTTGCAGGTGTTGGTTACAGAACTAAAATTATGCCAGTAAAAGTATCAACAGCTCAATCTACCTCTATTACACGAGGTTATGAAGGAATAGTTTACGCAGCAGATCATGGCTGTGATATTATTAACTGCTCATGGGGTAGTACTACTGGCGATGAGTATGGACAAGATATAATAAATTATGCTGTATTCAATAGAAACTCTCTTGTGGTTTCTGCTGCCGGAAACAACGGAATGAATCTTGCATATTATCCTGCATCTTATGATAATACAATGAATATTGGAGGTACAAATGTAGACGATCTAAAATGGGAAAAATCAAACTATTCTGTAAGTGTAGATTGTATGGCTCCGGGTGAAAGTGTTAGAATGACAGCTCCTCATAATCATTATATTAATGGCTGGGGAACATCTTTTGCCTCTCCAATTTTTGCCGGTTGTGCTGCAATAGTTAAATCTTATTACGACACTCTTTCGGCATTGCAAATTGGCGAAGTTTTAAGAACTACCTGCGATAATATAGACACTATACCCGGAAACGAGCCTTATGCAGATTTTATGGGAACAGGACGAGTTAATCTTTACAGAGCTTTATCCGATGAAATTAAATCTTCTGTTAGATACAAAAATGTAAATTATATTATTGAAAATGATACAATGAAGATAACAGGGGATTTTGTAAATTATTTAAACTCAACAAATAATTTAAACGTACTGATTAGTACCAATTCATCTTATATGCAGTTGATTAACAATAGCTTTGTTGCTGGGCAAATTCAAACAATGGATACTGTTAGTAACAGTAACTCAGCATTTACTATTCTTGTTGATGCAAATACACCAATGGACGAAGATGTATATTTTAAACTTGTTTTTAGCGATGGAAATTACAACGATTTTCAAATGCTACACGTTGCATTAAATCAATCTTATATTGATATTGATACAAATAATATTACAACAACAATTACTAACAATGGATTGATAGCTTATACCGAAACTCGAAAAGGAACAGGCTTCAACTATAAAAATTACAAAGATATTTGTTATGAAATGGGTATTATTATTGGGTTAGATACAAATGTTATAGAAAATTGTGTTAGAGGAGATACTGATTTTGTAGGATATGGAAAAGCCATAAAGTTTTCTGATGATACATTGGCACATCAAATAATCAAAACTACCTATCTAAATTTAGATTCTTCAGAATTTAATGTAACAATTAATCAAACAGTATATGCTTGGAACAACGAAGAATATAAAGATTTTATATTTGTTGAATATCAAATAATAAACAATGTTGATACAATAATAAATAATCTAAACTTTGGAATTTTTGCCGATTGGGATATAATAAACTACTCATTGAACAAAGCAGATTTTTATAAATCGAGCAAATTAGCTTATGTTTATTCAAGCTCAACAGAGCAATTATATGCAGGGTTTCAGTTGCTATCGGATACAACAATGAAAGCTTATGCAATAGATAATATTAATGGAGGCGAAGGGGGTGTTGATATAACAGATGGTTTTTCTGATGAAGAAAAATATTTTGTATTAACTCACGAAAGACAAATGGCAGGAGTAAATGGTTTGGGTAATGATGTTTGCCATGCTCTTAGCTGTGGTGGATATACAATAAATCCACACGACACTATAAAAATTGTTTATGCCATACATTCTGCCGAAAATATTAATAATTTAATTACAAATGCAAATTCTGCACAAACTTTATATGATAGTTTGTTTCCTAAACCTGTAGGTGTTAAAAACATCGTGCAAACAACAAATTTATTTTATATTTATCCTAATCCGGCTAAGGATAATTTACAAATTGTAATTCGCAATTTGCAAATTAAAAATGATTTTATTGAAATATATAATGTGGCAGGAATACTTGTTAAACAAACTGCAATAAAACAATCTAATGATATAACAATAAATATTAATGATTTACAACATGGAATTTATTTTATTAAAATAGATAATAGTATTTTAAAATTTGTGAAAAATTAGAGGATGAAGAAATATTTACTTGTTATTATTAGTTTATTATTTTTGTTGTCAATTTCTAATGCTCAGAATAAAAAAAAGTGTAACAAAATATTTAAAAAGCATATATCCATAAATTATATAGAAAATAGCTCTCAAGAGTTTTATGATGATATTCAAATATTTCTTCGTTGTAATTTTGACAGTATAGATTCTCAGATAATTATGGGTCCAAAAGGTGATGCGTCTTTGATTGCTATGTCAATAGTAAGTTTAGAAAAAAATACAAAGAAAGATTTTACGTATCGTGACTTATATGAATTTATAGTTGAATTGAAAAAATCTGAAGAATATAGAACAATTAGAAAGGTAGTGACAGCAAAAGATATTCTTTTTAAGAAAGAAGCTTTTTTAAAGAATTGGGATATAGATAAAAACTTATTAAAACAGATGAATTTTAATGACACCCAAATTGTTGAAATCTATGAAATTGTTAAAAATAATGAGAACAAAAAATATTCTGAAATATTTCAAATATATTCAAATAATATAAAAGAAGAAGAAAGAAAAAATACTATTGAAAAGACCAATGAGCTTTTAAAGAAGAAACAAGAAAACCCTGAGTTAGAAAAGTTTATTGGAAATATGCTTGTTTATGCGGACTACGATATAGGTTTACAAAAAGCCAAAGAAGTAAACAAATATATATTAGTGTATTTTAATGGATATGGCTGTGTAAATGCAAGAGAAATGGAAAGTGAAATTTTACTAAATCCAGAAATTCAAAAATATATAAATGATAGTTTAGTTTTTATAAATTTATTTGTAGATGAAAGAACAAAACTAAACGAAGATGAAAAATACTTTTCTGATGTATTAGATAAGGAAGTTAAAACAATTGGAGATAAACGATTTGAGATAGAAGTTAAATATTACAAGTGCAATTTTCAGCCATTTTTTGTTTTATTAGATAGTGATGGAAAAGAAATTACAAGAATTGCCTATACATTAAACATTAAAAAATTTGAAGCATTTCTTAAAAAAAACAAAGCACAGTAATAAAAATTACTGTGCTTTGTTTTTAATTTTAAATATAATTATTCACCAAATTTATAAATTAAGCCAACCGCAATAGCTTCTTTAAATTGAGTTTTTGGTCCATACGTAGGATTTCCATTTGCATCATCACTACCAATAATATCAATATCATCATCATATATTAAATGAGTTTTAATAGAAGCATTTAACCAAGAATTTACTTTCATTATAAATTCAACTTTCCATTCTACATCAATATTTTGTGGATTTTCTAAATAATTAGAATAAAGGTCTAATGTTGTTGAAAAATCTACATTTTCAACAATTTCTTTTTTGTACATAAATTTTAAATATGCACCTAATTCAAACCTACCTGTTTTGTAATTTTTAATTAATAAACCAGCATCATCAAATTCGGCTTTTTGAACACCAAATGCTCCATAATATGCCAATAAAGTATCGTTAACAATAGTGTATTTCATTGTTATAGGAGACATATATAATGATAAGTTATCGTTTGGTTTATAGTCCATACCTAAACCTGCTAGAATATATGCAGGAGCAAGAAAATCTGATATATATGTGTCTGTATTCACATAATTATCGTAATCGTAGCCTCTAGAAAATTGCGATTTAAAACTAGCTTGTGCAGTATAAAACCACAATTCTGTAGCTTTATGTCCTAATTTTGTACCAATTTCTAATAAATCATCAGATTTTTTAGTAATATCAGACCCTTGTTGCATTAAACCGTATTCAAAATTAGCGTAATTATCCCACGACCATTTATCTTTACTATAATTAGCATACAGATGTAAAAATGTCATTCCGGCAATAGAATTTTGTCCGCCTTGTGCCCAGTTTGTAAAACCTACTTGTGAAGTGTTAAATCCAACATCGCCACCTAATTTCCAGTTTTTTGTAGAATCTGTTTGTGCAAGTATTGTTGTATTTATTACAAGCACAGTTAAAATTGTAATTAAATTTCTCATCTTAATTTAAATCTATTTGTTAATAATTATTTTTGAATATGAACATCCATTTGAGGAAAAGGAATATTAATTCCACTATTATTAAATGATTCGTAAACAGCCTCCATTGTATCAAAATACACATCCCAATAATCGGCACCTTTTACCCACAATCTGGTTGTTATATTAACCGAACTATCAGCCATTTCGCCCATTCTCACAAATGGTTCGGGGGTTTTAAGAACACGCTCATCTTTTTCAGCAATATCCATAATTAATTGCTTAGCTTTGTTCAAATCATCGCCGTAAGCGATACCAAAAGAAAAATCTACTCTTCGTTCTGACTGTGCAGAAAAATTTACCAAAGAACCTGTAGATAAGCCACCATTTGGGATAATAATTGTTTTATTATCAACAGTTGTAATTATAGTATTGAAAATCTGAATTTCTTTTACAACACCCATATAACCTTGAGCTTCAATAAAATCGCTAACCTTATATGGTTTAAAAATTAATATAATTACTCCACCTGCAAAGTTCTGCAATGTGCCTGATAGAGCCATACCAATTGCCAAACCAGCGGCACCAAGTATTGCAATAAACGAGGTCATCTCAATACCTACCATACTCATAACACTTATAATTACAAGTAGTTTAAGCACAGTCCCAATTAATGATGTTAAAAATGGTTTTAATGAGGGGTCGATACCTCTCTTTTCCATTAAATTACCAATACTTTTTGTGGCTTTTTTAACTATCCATAAGCCAATAATTAATACTACGATAGCTCCAATCACCTTTGGACCATAGCTCATTATAAAATCTATTCCCTTTTCATAGATTACATTGATGTCTTTTACTTCCATTGTTATCTTTTTATAATTAGTTTGCAAATTTAGACTAAATAAATATAAGAGTAAAATGTTTTTTATTAAAGCAATAAATATTTATATACTTATAAGAGATTTGTATGTAAATATCTTAAACTAGGG
>CAZRWZ010000008.1:0-24860 GCA_964603745.1 uncultured Bacteroidaceae bacterium
GGGTTAGGGTAAACTTTAATAAGATTCTCTATAGAGTTTAATTCTTCAACTGAAGCTGCGCCCTCTAATACAGCTTGGAAACAAGGAACATCTGTCATATAATACCAAGTACCACCAATATTTAATTCAGAAGCAGGACCATATAATTGTGTATTAGAATCTTGAAAATCTTTATATCCACTAAATGATGTAAAATAAATTTCTGATACATTAGGAGTATAGTGTGCAGCACAAACTAATTTATATCTAGTTTTAGGATGTAAATCTACTTTATCTAATAAATCAACTGTTAAAGATGTACCTGCATCAGAAGCAGAAGTATAAACTTCGTCAGAACCACCAATTTGTTCCCATGTATTACTACCTGGAGCATCTGGTTCATATATTTTTACTGAAAATCCTGTTTGGTCTGTAGTCTTGCTACCTAAAGGAATTATTGCTTGAATAATTTCACATTCTTGACTTACCTTAAATCCTATTCCAACTTGATCACCATCAGCAGCACCATTATAATAATGAACAGCTACAGAACTTGTTTCGTCAGTATTTCTTGCTAAGTGAGAAATATTATTACTACCCGGAATTAGTGGAGCATCATAAGTAATATCTATTGAAAAATAGTTATTAACTGTATCTTCATCAGCATTATCGTATGAAATTTTAGTTTCTAAAGTATAAGTACCTTCTACAACAGCATCAATATTATCAAAACCATCACATACGAATGTATCAACATCAAATAGATTAGTTAAATCTGTACCTGTAAACATTGCATTTGTATCTTTTTGTGCAATTAAAGTTCCGTCAGCAGCTTTATAAGTAGCAGTGTAAACCATATTTGTTGCAGCATTAACACCATAATTTTTTACTGCAGTTTTATTATATACAAAATTCTTCTTTTGATCTAATGGCATTAATTGATAAAGACCGTCTAAATATGTAGTGTCATTATATCCTAAATATGTATTTACACAAGCATTTGCAGTCATTTCAACATCATAATTAGCTAAAGATCCTAAAGCCATACTCTCTACATATAAGCTATAACCATTAGTTCTACTAGCAGTAACTCTAAATTTAATTGGCTGGTTAACTGTAGTTAAAGGTAATTGAATACGAGCCATATGCTCATCCCAATTAGAATACGGATAATCAACACCTGATGCAACAATAGCTGCTTCGTTTCTGTTACTCCATAGCCAATGCCAGTTGCCATCACCATTAGATTCATACTCTACATATAAACTATCTTGTCCATTTTCAATACTAAAATAGAAAGAATTAAAAAAGTTAAAAAATAAAGTAGGATTAGTTGCAGGAACAGTTGCAGAATTAGTATAGAAAGTTTCTTCTATTGTAACAGGAGTTCCCAGCCATACAGTACCAATAAAACCACCTTTCCATTGCCACTGATTATTAATATTAGTGTCATTTGGTGTATAAGCCCAACCATCTGGCAAGCCGTTAACACCTGTTGCAATTGAATCTGTAAATTCTTCTTCCCAAACATAACTGGCGTTTGTACTTTTCTCTCCTGGTAACTGCATTAATTTTTTGGCAGTAGTTGAAGGAGTTAAAGAAAATGCTTGTTGTTTAGCATTTCTTTGTCCGAACGCAAAAGCAACTATAGATACTAATGCGATTGTTAGTGTAAGTCTTCTCATAAAAATATAAATTTAGTTAAACATTTATTACTTAAATAACAAAGATAAACATTTTTTTTTATTTTAAAATTTTTTTAATGAAAAATATCTGTTTTTAGTATTTTTTACTGACATCTTATATTCACGTGTTTGCTTTTTAATTTTTTTAAAAAGCTTGTATCCTACAAATAGAAATAGTATTTTTGTATTTGAAGTATGGATTATAAAATCACCTTATACATTGTTCTAGTTTTAGTAATTGGGCATTTTTTATTTGCTCTTTTTTGGCTTTATAAAAAACTAAGAAAACCAAAAAATAAAAAATAATTTTAAGAATTACCTAAAATTCGCAAGGCAGGGTTTCACTTTGTTAGTTTATAAGTTATTAAACATTAATCAGTTTCTCTTTAATTTAAATAGTGAAGCCTTGACTATTAATATTTTAAAACTAAACCTGCGGATATAAGGAATTAACTTTTATTCTACTAAATTAATTTTCTTTACAACTATGCCTGTTTCAGAATAAACTCTTACTAAATACGTTCCTTTTGCATAATTTGACAAATCAACTGTGTTAAAATCACTTGCCTTATCGTTAATATAAACTATGTTACCAAGCATATTGTAAATTTCTATTTTTGCACCATTTATATTATCAATATGCAATATATTTTCCGTTGGATTTGGATATACTTTAACAGTATTTTCTAAAGAAGTTTCATTAACTGAGTTTGTAAAACCCCCTACAATCAATGTAAAGCAAGGAACTTCTGTAATATAAGACCAAGTTCCACCAATACATAATGCAGTAGCCGGTTCGTAAAGCAACGATTTATTAGAAAAATCTTTATATCCATCGTATGTTGAAAAATATATTTTTGATACATTAGGAGTAAAGTGAGCAGCACAAACCAACATATAATCTACTTGAGGATATAAAGATAACGAATTCCATAAATCTACAGATATAGAGGTTCCTGCATCTGCAGCAGAAGTGCAAATATCATTAGAACGACCCATTTGCTCCCATGCAGTACCTGCTATATTTGAAGCATATAATTCTACAGTAAATCCTGTTTCATCAGTTGTTCCAAGTCCTAAAGGAATTATTGCTCCACCAATAACACATTGTTCACTTACATGAAAAGAAATCCCAATTTGGTCACCATCATTACTACCAGAATACTGATGAACGCCTAACTCCCCTGTAATTTTAGTATTTCTTGCTAATGAAGCTGTTGTTTCTATTACACCTCCTGAACCCCCTGATCCAGCATAAGTAATATCCATTGAAAAATAATTATTTAAAGTATCTTCATCAGCATTATCGTATGTAACATTTGTTTCTAATGTATAAGTCCCTACAGTAACAGCATCAATATTATCAAAACCTCCACATTTAAACGTATCAATATCATAAGTATTTGTTAAATCGGAACCTAAAAGCATCATATTGGTATCTTTTTCTGCAATTAAGTTTCCATTAGAATCTTTAAATGTAGCAGTGTAAACTAAATTTGTAGCTGAGTTAACTCCATAATTTTTTACAGCCGCCATATT
This sequence comes from uncultured Bacteroidaceae bacterium, assembly GCA_964603745.1. GTDB lineage: Bacteria > Bacteroidota > Bacteroidia > Bacteroidales > JAFGXI01 > CAZRWZ01. Next base: position 3,204 of record CAZRWZ010000008.1, read on the forward strand.
GTAAACAAAATTTTTCTTTAATGTTATAGGTAATAATTGATAAAGGCCATCAAAATATGTAGTATCGTTGTCGGCTACATAGGTGTTTAAACATGCATTTGCTATCATTTCTACATCATCATTAGCTAAAGAGCCTAAAGCCATACTTTCTACATACTGACTATATCCATTTGTTCTACTTGCTGTTACCCTAAATTTAATTGGTTGGTTAATTGTAGTTGCAGGTAATTGAATACGAGCCATATGCTCGTCCCAACTAGAATAAGGATAATTTACACCTGAAGCTACAAGTGCAGTTTCGTTTCTGTTACTCCATAACCAATGCCAGTTGCCATCACCATTAGATTCATACTCTACATATAAACTATCTTGTCCATTTTCAATACTAAAATAGAAAGAATTAAAAAAGTTAAAAAATAAAGTAGGATTAGTTGCAGGAACAGTTGCAGAATTAGTATAGAAAGTTTCTTCTATTGTAACAGGAGTTCCCAGCCATACAGTACCAATAAAACCACCTTTCCATTGCCACTGATTATTAATATTAGTGTCATTTGGTGTATAAGCCCAACCATCTGGCAAGCCGTTAACACCTGTTGCAATTGAATCTGTAAATTCTTCTTCCCAAACATAAGTGGCATTTAGATTTTCTTTACCTTGTTTCAACATTAGTTTTTTTGTTGTATTTATTGGCTCTGTAATAAACGCTTTTGGTTTAGTATTTCTTTGTCCATATACAAAAGCTGCAATTACAACTAAGACAATTGTTAATGTAAACTTTTTCATAATATTTTATTTAGTTATTTTGTTTTTAGAATATTTATCTTAATATACTAAACAGACATTTCTAAGTGCAAAAAGGTTGCATTCAGCAATTTACACACTAATTATATTTTTTCTTTATAAAATATAATGGTCTGTCTTTGGTTTCAATAAATATTCTAAAAACATATTCTCCTAAAATTCCTAAAAAGAATAATTGAACACTTCCAAAAAAGAAAAGCACTAACATTTCAGATGTCCAACCGGTAATTGCTACACCAATAATTTTTTTGTAAATTACAATTATACCTCCTATAAAAGAAAATAAGATTCCTATAGTTCCAATTATTAATGATATTTTAATAGGTATTTTTGAGAAAGAGAATATTGCATCAAAAGCTAGTTTAAAAAGTTTTGTTGTACTTAATGATTCATCAGCTTTTCTATCACTTCTGTTATATTCTACAAAACCTTGTTTAAATCCAATGTAAAATCTTAGACCTGGCAAATAAATATTTTTCTCGGGTAGCGATAATAGTGCATCTAAAGCATTACGTTTAATTATTGAAAAATTCCCAACATTTGCAGGAGCTTTTACGCTTGTAATATTAGAAAATAATTTATGAAATATTTGTATTAACAAATGTTTCAAGAACTTTTCTTCACGTTTATTTCTTTTAGCATAAACAATATCTAGTTTATCTAATATTATTTTATTATATAATTCTGCAATTAATTCGGGGGGGTCTTGTAAATCGCCATCTATCATAACTGTATATTTGGCTTTACTTTCTTTTAGTCCGGCAATATATGCAGCTTGATGCCCAAAATTTCTTGATAATTGAATTATCTTAATAATAGAAGAAGTTTTTTGTAAATCTAATAATTTGCTTAATGTATTATCAGAACTACCATCGTCAATACATATAATTTCTGATTCTACGTTTAGCTTATTAATTGTATCAATTGTTCTATTAATTAACAATTCTACATTGTGTTCTTCATTGTATAAGGGAATAATTATCGATATTTCTGGGGTCATGGTCATAATATCATCAAAAGTATTAAAATAAAATAAATAATTGTTACTTTAGCATGGTTATTTTTTAAACCACTTTAATGGATAAGATTAAAGAATTTATTATTAAACACAAGTATTTAGTTGTTATTTTAGTGACAACTTTTATTGTTTTTGCTCCATCAATAAAAGGTATTTTTCTACATTGGGACGATGATACATATATTTTAAACAATCAGAGTTTAACCTCGTTATCATTAAATAATATTAAAACTATTTTTTTTAGTTATTACTATGGCTTATATAATCCAATTACTAATTTAACTTGGGCTATAGAATATTCTGTTGTTGAACTAAATCCTTGGTTATATCATTTAAATAATATAATCTTACATTTAATAAATGTTAGTCTTGTTTATATTTTATTCAAAAAATATATTATCCAAAATAAAGAAATAGCTTTAATTACAGCATCTTTATTTGCCTTAGCTCCAATTCATGTAGAATCTGTTGCGTGGATTACAGAAAGAAAAGATGTTTTATACACAGCATTTTATCTGTTATCTTTAATTTTTTATTTAAAATATCTAACATTTTCAAAACATAAATATTACGTTTTATCATTATTTATTTTTTCTTTATCGATATTATCTAAAGGTATGGCAGCTTCGTTTCCTTTGGTTTTAATAGTTGTAGATTATTTACAAAACAGAAAATTATTTAACATCAAACTAATTTTAGAGAAAATCCCATTTTTTGCAATATCATTTATTATGGGAATACTAAATATTTATGCTCAAAGAGATTTTTATGGAGTAAGAAAAGATATTTATTCAATTGGTGAACAAATATTATTTTCGTCGTATTCTTTTACTCAATATATAGTAAAATCAATTATTCCTTATAAACTTTCAGTATTTTACCCTTATCCTGAAACAAATTCAGTGCTTGTTACTTATTGGGTTTATGTGGTGTTTGTATTGGCTCTTATAGCTTTAACCATATATTTTATAATTAAAAAAAAGAAAGAAATGATATTTGCTTTTTCTTTTTTTGTGTTTAATATAGTTTTTATTTTACAGATATTCTTACATAATACCGAAGCTGTTTTTTCTGATAGATATGCTTATTTATCTTCAATCGGAATTTATTTATTAATTGCTCTATTGTTAAACAAACTCAAAAATAAAAATATTGCAAAATACACAGTAATAATTTATTTAATTATTATGTCTGTATTAACATTTAACCGAAGTATAATTTGGCAAAACGATATTAGTCTATTTCTTGATGCATATAAAAAATATCCTAATTCTTTTATCATTACAAATAGTTTAGGAAATTCGTATATGCGAAATAGGGATTTACAAAATGCTGAGAAGTTTTTTAAATTAACAATTAAATCTCACCAGAATTATGCTAAAGCATACTCAAACTTAGGCGGAGTGTTATCTATGCAGAATAAATTAGACGAGGGGCTTCGCTATTTTAATGAAGCAATAGAAATAATGCCCAAAAATTCAAACTTTTATTTAAACAGAGCTAAACTTCTTTTTCAGCAAAAAAAATATGCTAAAGTAATTGCCGATTGCAATAAATCTATTGAATTAAAGAAAAATAACTACAATTCGTATTCTGTTAGAGCAATTGCTTATTTATATTCAGATAGCTTAAGAAATGCAATAAACGATTATAATTTTTTACAAAACAATTATTCGTCAGAAACTAAAAACTTAAATATTGAGTTTAATAAACTTGCTAATTATTACAGTAATTTAGGTATTGATTATGGTAAAAAGGAAGATTTTGAGCACGCAATAGAGTGTTTTAATAAAGCATTATTATTAAATCCACAACACAAAAATGCAAAACAAAACCTTAATTATGCTAAAAAACTTTTAAACAAATAGAACTCTACAACAACTCGCCCTTACCCGCACGAATAATAACAATTTCATCGCCACTGCAATCAACCACAGTTGATGCTTTGTTTTCGCTGTATCCGCCATCAATTATAATATCAACCTTTTGGTTGTAAACATCGTTAATTATTTCCGGATCGGTAATATACTCGTTATTATCTTCGTCGTAGATTGAAGTTGTTAGAATTGGATTGCCCAATTCCTCAACAATATTTCTGATGATATTGTTATTTGGCACTCTAATTCCAATTGTTTTTTTATTGCTTTTAAAAAGTTTTGGAACATTATTGTTTGCTTTTAGAATAAATGTGAAAGGTCCGGGGAGATTTCTTTTCAGCATTTTAAACACGTTATTATCAAGAGGTAACGAGTAAGATGACAAATGACTTAAATCTTGACAAATGAAAGAGAAATTGGCTTTACTTAGCTTTATTCCTCTGAGCTGTGCTATTTTTTCTACAGCTTTTGGTTTAGTTATATCGCAACCCAAACCATAAACAGTATCGGTGGGATATATAATAATACCTCCCGATTTTAGCACATCAACAATTTGTTGGATATGCCTTTGATTTGGATTTTCTTCGTATAACTTGATAAACATAATCTAAAAAACAATTGGTGTGTAAAAACCGTCATTGCAAGTGATAGCGTGTCTATTCAGTTTGACAGATTGTTACGCCTTCGGCTCACAATGACGCTTAATATGATGATTCTAAAACTATCTATCCGTTTAGTTTATTATAATCGGATAAGAATTTTTCTAAACCAATATCGGTTAAAGGGTGATTTAATAAACCTTTAATTGCAGATAGTGGACATGTAGCAACATCTGCACCAACTTCTAAACATCTGATAATATGCATTGTGTGACGAATTGACGCAGCTAATACTTCTGTTTCGTATCCATAAAAATTGAAGATATCTACAATTTGAGCAATTAAATCTATTCCATCGGTTGAGTTATCGTCTAATCTACCAATAAAAGGAGAAACATAAGTTGCTCCTGCTTTTGCTGCTAATAAAGCTTGTCCGGCAGAAAAAATTAGGGTGCAATTTGTTCTAATATTTTTAGATGAAAGATATTTTATTGCTTTTATACCGTTTTCTGTAACAGGAACTTTTACAACAATTTGAGGGTGCAAAGCTGCTAATGCTTTACCTTCTTTAATCATTCCTTTGTAGTCTGTTGCAATTACCTCTGCACTAACATCTCCATCAACAATTTCGCAAATAGATTTGTAATGATTTAATATATTTTCTTCTCCTTTAATGCCTTCTTTAGCCATTAATGATGGGTTTGTTGTAACTCCATCAAGTATACCCATATCTTGACCTTCTTTAATTTGCTCAAGATTTGCAGTATCAATAAAAAACTTCATATTATTTATATTTTAATTTATTTTTCGCAAATGTAATTCTAAAAATATTAAAGTTTAATGTTTCGTTATTAAAAATATTAACAAGATGTTAGAAAGATTTAATATACACTTCTGCAAATTAGCTTTTCAGTAATATTTTCATAATACGTTATTTGATATTATATGTTTTTTGTATAGCACCTACGGCGTTTATGCTGAATATGTTCGTAGTTTTTCCAGTTAGAAATTACTGCGTTGTTATCTTCAAAAATACCTGTAGTTTCAATGGTATTTAATCCGTTGTTTAGCATTTCGTTTTGTAATTCGGCATACAAAATAACTGCTGCTCCTTTGCTATGATATTCTGGCAATACTCCTGTTAAAAGAGTATCAATAACATTTGGCTTTTTTATGGCTTTCATTATGTGCCAAAATCCGAAAGGAAAAAGTTTGCCGTTTGCTTTTTGCATAGCTTCCGACAAGGAAGGCATACCAACAACAAAGGCAATTAATTTTTCGCCATCTTTAATTAAACGAACATACTTAGGGTCTAATATTTTAAAATATTTTTCGGCATAAAGTTCTATCATTTTATCGTTAAATTTTGTAACGTATGGTAAATCTTGAAAAGCTTCGTTTAATATTTTAAATACTTCTTTTCCGTATGGTTCTAGTTCTTTAGTTGAGTTAAATTTTAATACCTCGAAGCCAAATCTTTTTGTAATTAAGCTTGCCCCACGAGTGGCTTTTTTAGTAGCTTGTTCGCCAATGGTTAAACGAAATTCTACCCAATCGTTTTCTTTTTCGAAGCCCATTTTTTCGAAATGGTTTTTATAATAATCGAGATGATAAACTGAGGCTATGGATTGCAAATAATCGAAGCCGTCTATTAACAAGCCTTGTGTGTCTAAGTTTGTAAAGCCTAGAGGTCCGTGCACAATCTCCATTCCTTCTGTTTTAAACCAAGCTATTGCTTTTTCGATAAGAGCTGAGCTTACCTCTGAATCGTCAAAAAACTCGAAACGATTAATTCTACCGTATTTTTTACCTGTTTTTGTATTGTATAATTTATTGATTATAGCTCCAATTCTGCCTAAACATATTCCATTTTTAAATGCAAGAAAGAACTTTGCATCACAAAAATCGAAGGCGGGATTAGTTTTTTTGTTTAGTGCTTTTTGCTCGTCGGCAATAATTGGGGGAGCCCAAAATTTATTATTTTTATATATTTCAAAAGGAAGCTTTACAAATTGTTTTATATCGTCTTTTGTGCTTACTTCTCTAATTTCTACTGACATAATTTTTTTTTGCTAAATTACTTAACTAAATACTTCTTGCAAAATACTTAATGATTTTATTTCTCCAAAATTTGGAATATGTAAGCTGTAATAGTTTAAAATAAGTTGCAGAAGCTCGGCTCTGTTTGTTTTGTTTATACCATAAAGCTCTATTTTATAATCTTTTGTTTTTAATATTGTTTCAAAAACAGTAGTGTAGTCAAATGAATAGCGTTTATTAAATTCTGTTTTAATTTTATCAATATTAGGTAAAAATCCTAAAAATGATGTTAATCGTATCAAAAATATTAAATGAAAATTATTTATGTTTTCAGCCTCTTCTAAGTTAATGATAAAATCTTCTATAAAATTATATAAATCATTGTCGGGTTCTTCGTCTTTAAGTATTTTATTAATTATTTCTGTAATAAAAAAAACTATACTACTTTTTGTTATATCGGTGCTTATGTTATTTAAAACAATTGCGGGTTTAGCTTCTTTAATAGAATAGATATTATTTTTTGATTTTTGAATTGTTTCAATTTCAAGAATTGAAAATGGCTGAAACAGATTTATTTTTATTTTAGATTTTTTGCTCCTTACTCCTTTTATAATAAAGCTTTGTTTTCCAGAATTTTGAGTGAAAAGATGTGCAATAATACTGTTGTCAGTATATTTTATATATTTTAATACTATTGCTTTTGTTTTTATTTGCATATATAAAAACATAAAGGTATAAAAAAACCACCTTTAAAGGTGGTTTTAAATAATTTTATTCTGCTGGTTTTTGTTTGGGTTGTGCTTGCGGTTGTTGACTATTCTGCATTGTTGGTAAATTTAAATTCTTGGCAGGAATATTTTCATTTACTACCTTGTCTTCAACAGCACCATTATCAATCTCAGTTTTATTTCCGCCACCAATTGACAAACTAGCTCCTATAGAAAACACTAACAACGCAATTGCAAGTGTCCAAGTTGCTTTTTCAAGAAAATCAGTTGTTTTTCTTACACCCATTGCTTGGTTCGACGAAGAAAAATTAGCTGCTAAACCACCACCTTTTGAATTTTGCACCATTACTATTAATACTAATAATATGGCTACAATTACAATTAATACTGAAAATACGTAATACATCTCTTTATCCTTTTATTAAATTTTTAATCTCGTTAATACGATTTGCAAAGTAACTATTTTTTTGTGGATATTTCAAACTTAATTTTTTCATAGCTAAAATTGCTTTATCGTAGTGCTTTTGTTTGATGTAAATATTTGCTAATGTTTCGGTTACAAAACTATCTTCTTTGTTTTTTTCTAATGCTTTTTCTTCTTTTGTTGTATCAACACTATCTTCTATATTGATAGAAATGCTCGGATTTTCAGAAATAAACTTATCTATTAAACTATTTGTAGAAGTTTTTTCAACTTGTTTGCTTCTATTTTCTACATATTTTAACCAATCGGCAAAACCCATTTCTGTACTTGGAGATATTGGTTTTTCTTTTTTTGTAATTTCATCTTCAATATTATAATAGCTGGCAATCGGTGGCTGTATTAATTTTGCAAGTTCAGGGTCTAAAACAACGGTCTCTTTGGGTTTTTGCAATTTTGGTTTTTCTTCTGTTTTTGATTTCGACAGTAAATTATTTGCATTTATTTTAACAAAATATATTTTTTGTGTAGGTTTAGGGCTTTCTTTTGGGTTTTCGGCAACAACAGTTTCTATTTCTTGTTTTTTGCTGTTTAATTTATTTGTATTAATCTTAACAAAATATATTTTCCTTTTTGTTTTTATTTCTTCTTTTTTTGTTACAATAATTGGGTTTGGCTTCTCCTCAATTTTTTTCGGTGTTTTTTTAACTTCAACAATTTGTTGTTGTTTCTTTGCTTTTCGTTCTTTTGCTTCTCGCAATATTTTATCGGCTATACTTTCGCCTTTTCGGTTTTCTATATTATCTCTAAGCTTATCTAAAATTTCGTCGGCAACAGTTCTTTTGCCCGAAAACCTTGTTTTAATAACTTGTTTAACAGGCTCTTCTGGTTTAACTTCCTCAACAATTTCTTTTGGTTCTTCTGCAATTATTTTAATTTCTTTTTTAGCTTCTACAACTTGTTCAACTTTTTGAGTTTGCTCTTGTTCTAATTTATTATTAATTATTAGGGGCTTTTCTATTTCTGTATTTTCGGCAGTAATTTTTTCTTGTTTATTTTCTGTAATTATAGGCTCTGTTTTTTCTTCAACAATTTCTTTTTGTTCAGATAATTTATCTTTCTTCGCTATTTCTACAATAGGTTCTGTTTTTTCTTTGTTATCAATAATTTCTTCTGCCGGCTTAATTTCTTCAACAATTCTTTTTGGTTTTTCTTCAGGTTTTTTAGCTGCTTTTGGTTCTTCTACAGTTTTTATTTTTGCTTGTTTTGTAGGCTCAATAGTTTTTGGTTTTTCTTCAATTTCTATATTTTTTTTAACAATAATTTGTTCTTTAGAAGTTGTTGCTGCTGTATTTTTTTCAAAATAATTTGTATTTATATATTCATACAACAAACGTCTATTAAGAGCATAAAGCGAAGTAGTTTTAATTTGATTGTCAAATTTTATACTTTTTTTATTGGATAAAACTTTTGCTTTTAGTGTATAAGCTGTTTGAAAATAAGGAAATTCGGTAATAATATCATCAATATCATTTTCTGTGATATTTGATAATAGCACCGGATTAGATAAAAAATTATAAAACTCTTCCTTATTCATTAAATTGCTGAAAATAATTTGTAACAAATATACTCAATCCATTTAGCTTTTCGGAAATTTATGCGAATTTATTTTTCTTTTTTATATCGGACTGGTATAAAAATAGTAGCGAACTACAATAGTTCAATCTCTTGACTTTATTGACAGGCACTAATTAGTTGTTACAATCTATACAAAATATAAAAACCTGCCGTAGCAGGTTTTTTTACATTAAACTAATCTCCATATCTTTGGAGTATTAAAAATCTTTTTATAATAAAGCTTCAAGCTTTTTTGCTAAAACTGATTTAGGAACAGCTCCAACTTGTTTATCAACAACTTCACCATTTTTGAAAAATAAAACAGTAGGAATATTTCTAACACCATGTTTACTAGGTATCATAGGATTGCTATCGATATCAACTTTAACCATTTTAGCTTTTCCTTCATATTCTGTAGCCATTTCTTCAATAATAGGACCAATCATTCTACAAGGGCCACACCATTCTGCCCATAAATCTACTACTACCGGTACTTCAGATTTTAGTACTTCTTCTTCAAAACTTGCGTCTGTTACATGTAATGCCATAATTCTAATTTTTATTATTTTATACTTAATTTTTTAATATTAATTAATTTTGTGTTCAATATTAGGGTTTTTTTTCAAGAAATCAATAAAATGTTTATTAATATTTATAAAAAAGTTTCGAGAAAATAAATCAACCGTCATTTTTTGTTCCTTATCATATAATTTTATATTCAAAGAAGTGTTTGCTTTTTCATTTTTCGATTGCGTTTTTTCTATCTCGTTTAACAGCTCATCTACAAGCTGTTTGCTAACTTTGTTGTACTCTATATTAAGTGTTATTGATTTAAAAATCTCTTTATTTACTTCGCTTAAAAGTGTAACTTTTCCAATTTCAAGCTGCAATTCGCCTTCTCTATATTTATTTTCTTTTACCTTTGCCGATATTAAAACAGAATAATCTTTTTTCAATATTCCGTTTAATTCTACCCATTGTTTTGCCCAAAAAAGATGCTCGTATGTACCCGAATAATCTTCTAAAACAACTCTACCGTATGGTTTGTTACTTTTGTTTATTTTTTCTATAACACTTGTGATATACCCAACTATTTTAATATCATGATTTAAAAAATTCTTTAATTCAGATAATTTGGCAAGTGGTGTTGCTCTTATATTTTCAATTTCTAATTTAAATGGGTCTAATGGGTGCGACGAAAGATAAATGCCAATAACCTCTTTTTCAGCTTTCAGCTTATCTAAAACATGCCATTTTTCTCCATCGGGGATAATTGGTTTTTCGATTTGTGCATCTAAGGTATCGCCAAAAAGACTTGGTGCTGATGTGTTTTGCGATTGAAACGAATTGCCATATTTCGACAGAACTTCTATAAAACTTATTTTATCGTTATTTTCATTAAAATATTGATATCTTTCGATGTCGGTAAAACTATCGAAAGCTCCTGCATAAGCCAAATTTTCTAATGTCCTTTTGTTTACTGATGTTAGATTTACTCTTTCAATAAAATCGTAGATGTTTTTAAATGCTCCGTTTTCTTTTCGTTCTTTAATGATGTTTTCTACCGCCGAACCTCCAACTCCTTTTATCGCCTTCATTCCAAAACGGATATCTCCTTTTTTATTTACCGTAAAATTAGAAAAACTTTCGTTAACATCAGGTCCTAAAACGCTTAACGACATTCGTTTACATTCATCCATAAAGAACGTAACCTTTTTAATATCATTAAGGTTTCTGCTAAGTACGGCTGCCATATATTCCGCAGGATAATTAGCTTTTAAATATCCTGTTTGAAAAGAAACATGAGCATAGCATGTTGCATGAGATTTATTAAAAGCATAAGAGGCAAATTTTTCCCAATCTGTCCAAATTTTTCCAGCAATTTTTTCGGGGTGATTATTTGCTTTGCAACCATCAATAAATTTTGTTTTTAATTTTGCCATTACATCGGCTTTTTTCTTTCCCATTGCTTTACGCAATGTGTCCGACTCGCCTTTTGTAAATCCTGCCAAGGTTCTAGACAAAAGCATTACTTGCTCTTGATACACAGTAATACCATAGGTTTCCTTAAGCTCTTCTTCCATGTCGGGAAGGTCGTAAGCGATTTTTTCTTTACCGTGTTTTCTGGCAATAAAACTTGGAATATAATCCATTGGACCCGGTCTGTAGAGTGCAACCATTGCAATTAAATCTTCAAAACTCGATGGTTTTAGCTCTTTCAAATATTTTTGCATTCCGGGAGATTCAAATTGAAATAAACCTACCGTTTCTCCGTTGCTATATGTTTCGTATGTTTTTGTATCTTCTAAGTCTATTTTATCAATGTCAATTTCAACATTTTTCGATAATTTTATATTTTCTATGGCATCTTTAATGATAGAAAGAGTTTTCAGTCCAAGAAAATCCATTTTTAACAGTCCAATATCTTCTACATGGTTACCGTCATATTGTGTAACAAAATCTAATTCAGAATTTTTAACCGTAGAAATTGGTACATAATTATCTAAATCTTCTTTTCCTATAATTATGCCACAGGCGTGTGTTCCTGTATTTCTTACAGACCCTTCTAAGGCAATTGCAAAATTTAGAACATCACCGGCTTCAGATTTTTCTTTTTTAATATCGGCTAGTTCTTTTACTTCTTTAAAGGCATCGGCAAGTTTTGTTCCTGGTTTTTCGGGTACTAATTTAGCTAGTTTATCGGCTTCGGGCAAAGGAAATTGATGCACACGAGCAACATCTCTAATTGCCGATTTTGCTGCCATACTACCAAATGTAATAATATGGGCTACTCTTTTTTTGCCATATTTTTCTACAACCCACTTCAACACTTCTGAACGTCCGTCATCATCAAAATCTATATCAATATCGGGCATCGATATTCTGTCTGGATTTAGAAAACGCTCAAAAAGTAGTTTGTATTTTATAGGGTCTATATCGGTTATTCTAAGGCAATAAGCAACCGCCGAACCTGCTGCCGAACCACGACCTGGTCCAACAATAACGCCCATCTTTCGTGCAGCAGTTAAAAAATCTTGAACTATTAAAAAGTATCCGGGAAAACCCATATTTTTAATTGTTTCCAATTCAAAATCGAGGCGTTCTGTTATTTCTTTATTAAGTTCGCCCCAACGCATTTCTGCTCCTTTATATGCCAAATGTTTTAAATACTCATCTTCTGAATTAAAACCCGTGGGCAATTCAAAATCGGGCATGATTGGTTGCTTGTTTAACTCGTAAAGTTCTACTTTGTCGGCAATTTCTTGAGTGCTTGTTAATGCTTCGGGTAAATCGGCAAAAAGCTTACGCATTTCTTCTTGCGTTTTAAAAAATTCTTCGCCAGTGTAAAATTCTTCTTTTTTATCGGCCATATATTCGCCTCTGCCAATAGCTATAAGGCGTTGTTGTACAGCAAATTCTTCTTTCTCTAAATAATGAACATCGTTTGTGGCAACAATTTTTATATTATGTTTTTTGCTAATTTCAAGCAATTTACTATTTACAAATTTTTGGTTTTCATAAGTACCATTAATTGGATTTTCGCTTATATGACGCTGAAATTCTAAATAGAAATCATCTCCAAACATTTCTTTATACCAGAGTGCCGCTTTTTCGGCTTCGGCAAATGTACTGTTCATTAGCATATCAGGTACTTCGCCACCTAAACAAGCACTTAATACAATTATTCCTTCTTTATATGTTTCTAAAATATCTTTATCAATTCGTGGTTTATAATACATTCCTTTTTCAAAGGAGATTGAAACCATTTTCATAAGATTTTTATAGCCAATTTCATTTTTAGCTAATAAAATTAAATGATATCGTTTTTTGCTTTTTTCTTCTATTCTCCCTTTTGCAAGATATACCTCACAACCTAAGATTGGCTTAAGTCCCTCTGCCTTAACGGCATTGTAGAATGTTTTTGTTCCAAACATGTTTCCATGGTCGGTTATTGCAACAGCATTCATTCCGTCTTTTTTGGCTTTTTTGGCTAAAGATTTTATCTCTGTTGCCCCATCAAGAATAGAAAATTGTGTATGCAAATGCAGATGAGAAAATGGGATTTTATTTAATTCTTCACTATCAATTTCTAGTTTAACAGGTTCTTCAATTTTGGGTTCTGATATTTCTTCTTCTTTAAAATCGTCGGGCGTATAGGCTTGTGTATTTAATCCAATGGGGCTTATTCTGCTAGAATTTTTATTTTTAAATTCGTTTAAATCTTCTTGTGAAAAACTTATTAAATTTAAAGGTAAAACATCTATGCGAATTAGCTCTAAAAAACAACGAGCGGTTGCTTCTACGTCGGCAGCGGCATTATGAGCTTCGGCAAATTTTTCGCCAAAGAGTTTTTCGTGTAATTCTTCAAGTTTAGGATATTTAAAACCTGTTCCTTTTTTGTTGGGCAATGCACAAAATTTTGTTGCTATTGGCATTGTATCAACAATTTTTTTCTTCAATAAATCTGTTTCAATTTCTTTACGATAAAATTCTGCTCCAATAATATTATTATCGAAAGAAACATTATGCCCTACAACAACTTCGCTTTTTGATAATGCTTCGTTAAACTCATTTAAAACAATGTTTAAATCTATACCCTGTTTGTTGGCTCGTTCTGTAGTAATACCATGAATTTTTGAAACTCCAAAAGGTATTTCGTAGCCTTCGGGTTTAATAATATAGTTTTTAACCTCAATAAGTTCTCCTTTTTTATCGTGAATTTGCCAAGATATTTGAACCATACGTGGCCAATTTTCTGAATCGGTAATTGGTGCTTTCCAATTATTAGGTAAACCAGTTGTTTCTGTATCGAAAATTAAAAACATTATGTAAAAACATTTGAATATTAGTAATATGCACTTGATGTCTATGCACTATAAAAGTAGATTATTAAAAGAAGGTTTTAAAGAAAAAACTTGTGTTTTTTTATTTTTTTATCAACATTAATTTTTAACAAGATAGCATTTAGAACTTGAATTTGAATTAAAGTAAATTGATAATTAACAACTTGTAAATTATCAGAGTGAAACCCTGACTTGGGTATATATAAAAAAAGCTCGTCAGTTATGACGAGCTTTTTATAAATTTATATGTTAATTAAGCTTTTTTAGCTATATCTTCTAACATTGTAGTAGTTAATGATTTTGGACGCTCAAGAGCATAACCTAAAGCTCTGTCCCAAGTGATGTTAGCAAGAACACCAATTGCACGACCTACACCAAACATTACTGTATAGAAGTCATACTCAGTAATACCATAGAACCATTGGATAACACCTGATTGTGCATCAACATTTGGCCATGGATTTTTAGCTTTTCCTTGTTCAACTAAGATATCAGGAACAACTCTATAAAGCATATCTACATACTTGAAAATTTTATCATCAGGTAAATGCTTCTCACAGAATTCACGTTGAGATTGGTAACGAGGGTCAGTTTTACGTAAAACTGCATGACCGAAACCAGGAATAACAGCACCGCTATTTAATGTTTCCCAAACGAATTTTTTCATTATTTCTTCTGTTGGCTCAACACCGTCGAGTTTTTTAATTACATTTTGTAACCAACCTAATACTTCTTGGTTAGCTAATCCGTGTAATGGTCCTGCTAATGCGTCCATACCTGCTGATAATGAATAATATGCATCAGATAAAGTAGAAGCTACTAAGTGAGTTGTGTGTGCAGATGCATTTCCTGACTCATGGTCTGAGTGAAGAATGAAATACATACGAGCAACATCATCATAAGGAGCATCGATACCCATCATTTTAGCAAAATTAGTACCCATGTCAGATTTAGGATTAGCAATAATATCACCATTCTTATACTTATATCTGTAAATGAAAGCAGCAATTTCAGGTAAACGAGCTAATAAATCTGTTGAATCTTCGTACATAGAATCCCAAGCATCCATTTTGTTAAATCCTTCGTTGTAGAATTTAGCAAATTTACTTTCTTTTTGCATTGCTAAAATAGCAGTGTTAAACATTACCATAGGGTGAGACTCTTTTGGTAAAGCTTTAATAACATCATATACATAAGAAGGAACTTCGCATCTTTTTTTGAAATCTTCTACTAATTCAAGAGTTTCTTCCATTGTAGGAATATCTCCTGTTAATAATAAATACCAAAAACCTTCAACATAAGGATAATCTTTTCCTTCTGGTTTTGGTAATGCAGCCATAGTTTCAGGAATTGTATATCCTCTAAAACGAATACCTTCCATTGGGTCAAGATAAGAAATGTCTGTTACTAAACATCTTACACCTCTTGCTCCACCAATTGCTTGGTCAATTGTTACTTCACCAACTTTTACTCCACCAAACTCTTTTAAAAGTTTTGTAGTTCTTGGTCTGTGCTCTTGAATTTTTTCGAATAATTTTTCTTTTAAACTCATAATTGATATTTTAAATTAATATTTGGTTATATTTTATATTGAGGCATAAAAGTACAAATAATTTATATGTATAACTATACCGATAAATATGTTATGCAGTATGTTTTTATGACATTTGTCATAAAAAATGCTAAAAAATGTAAAAAATCTTATAAAATATGCCGTTTTTTGACAGAATCTTTAATTTTTATGTTATTGAGCAGTTATTGAAAAAACTAGATATGTTAATTTTGTACATCCCTAAATAAGCTTGACCGGTTTTACAATAATTTAATTAATTACCATCGGGCAATTATGAGCCAGAAGGTTTTCTTTTTTTTGTCTAAAGTCTAATATCTAAGGTCTTGTTTCTATGCATAACGAATTTTATTCGTAGTTCAAACCTATGGACTAAGTGGTTTAGTTTTGTTAAAAAGGAGAGGTTCTAAAAATTATTTTTTCAACTTTTTTAGCGATAATGTATTTTTTTAAAGAATAACAAACTGTTTTTTGATTACGAATCAGTATTATTTATTATTTTTGTTTTTATGATTTTATTGCCAAATGCAAAAATAAATATAGGACTAAATGTTGTTTCAAAACGAGAAGATGGGTTTCATAATATTGAAACGGTATTTTATCCTATTGATTTAAAAGATATTATTGAGTTTATTCCAAGTAATGAAATGTCTTTTGATATTTCTGGAATTGAAATCAAAGGAGATGCTAAAAATAATCTTGTATATAAAGTGTATGATTTGTTAAAACAAGAATACTCTTTGCCAAAAATAAAAATCCATTTGCACAAGAATATCCCAATTGAAGCAGGTTTAGGTGGCGGTTCTTCTGATGGAGCATTTATGTTAAAAACTTTAAACAAATATTTTAAACTCAATATCCCAAAAATAAAAATATTAAAATATGCCGAACAACTTGGTAGCGATTGCCCTTTTTTTATTAAGAATGAGCCAAGTTTTGCAAGTGCTAAAGGCGAGGTTTTAGAAAAAATAAATATTTCCTTAAAAGGATATCATATTGTAATAATAAAACCTAATATCCAAATTAGCACTGCCGACGCTTTTAGAAATATAAAAACTAAAACCCGTAAAACTAATTTAAAAGAAGCAATAGATCTTCCTGTAAATGAGTGGAAAGATAATATTTTCAACGATTTTGAAGATTTTGCTTTTGCAAAATATCCTAAGTTAAAAGAAATAAAAACATACCTATATAATATAGGTGCCGAATTTGCTCTAACAACAGGTAGTGGCTCTGCAATTTATGGCATTTTTACAAAAAAACCCAAACTTGATAAATACACAGATTGTTTTATTTGGATAGGCTTATTATAAAAAGAAGGTTTTTTTACATTTCAAACAAAGATAGTTGCCTGTAATGCACTTATATAAAGATTGTTACATCTTGGCGGAATTAATAAAATCTAAAAATTAAATTACACATGAATATTTGCAATATCTTTTTTTATTACTAAATTTTGCTCTGTATTTTTTTTGTTATACTTTTATAGCATTAATAATTAAATTTTAAACGTATGAAAAAATTAAACTTTAAACTAATTTTAAGTATAGTGATGACGATGATGTTCTCATTATACGTAAATGCACAAACAGTGTATTTTACAGAAGATTTTGAAAACTATGGTAGTACCATTCCGAACCAAGGAGGTTGGGTATCGAATCCAGCAGCTGGTAATACATGGCAAATAGGTAATGGCTCTCAAATGATAGAGGCATATAATATTGAGTGTGGTCCCGGAAGTGCTTACGAGGGCGATTCTTGTGCTAATTTTGATGATTGGAATTATCCAGAAGGAACTGTTTGTGAGATGACAACCCCTTCAATTGATTTATCAGCTTCAACACATCCAATTTTAAAATTCTGGTATTGGAATAAAGAAAATGCAGAAAAAGTTGATACTGTTCAAATTTTAGTTTCTAATGATAATGGAGCTAATTTTACTCATATTTATACAACACCTAATATTGCTAATGATTGGACAAAATTAACAGTTAATCTAGATAATTATGCTACTCAAACTATACAAATAAAGTTTAAGATAACAGGAGCTTTTGGAATGACAAATTCTAATATTGATTTAATTACAGTAGAAGAACAAGCTTCTTGTCCTGAAGTTGAAGACCTAATTGTTTCTAACACAACAGAAACTTCAACAGTATTTAGTTGGACTCCTATTGGAGAAGAAACTAATTGGACTGTTGAATATGGATACGAAGGATTTACTTTAGGTTCTGGAATAAGTGTTGACGTTACTGATACATTTATTAATGTAGCAAGTCTTCTTTCTGATAGTATTTATGATATTTATGTAAAAGCTGTATGTGGAGCATCTGATGAAAGTGCTGTAACAGGTCCTCTTACTTTTAAAACAATTGGTTTAGGCGACTCTTGTAGTGCTCCTATAGAAGCAACATTACCTGCTGATTTTACAAATAATATTTGGTCAGATTTATCTCAAACTACACGATTTAGATTAAATACTACTGACACCACTTGTTTAAGTTCAGATTATTTAGATAAAGGAAACGATATATTTTATAAGTTTGAACTTACTGAAGATATGAAAATAACTATTACAGTTGATCCAAAAAATACACAAATGACAGGATTCTTAATAGCAAGTGATTGCCCAAGTGCTTCTAACTGTATAAGTTACCAAGGAAGTTTTGCAAATCCTCCTGCTCCATATTCTATAAACGAATTAGAATTAACTGCCGGAACATATTATGTTATGGTTGACAGATATAATTTAGGTGGAGAAATGGTTATTCCTGAATTTGATATACAAATAGAAAAAATACTATGTGCAGTTCCTACCGCTTTAAATGTTACAGATATAACAACTACAAGTGCTAAATTAGCTTGGACAACAGGAGGCGGAGCCACTACTTGGGATGTAATATTATTACCTGCTGGAACAGATACAACAGGAATTATGGGCACTGCTAGTTCGGTAACAACTAATCCTCTTCCAGTTGATACTTTAACAGTAGGTACTAATTACGAATTTTATGTAAGAGATGATTGTGGTGAATTTAAAAGTTTATGGGTAGGACCTTATGCTTTTGGAACAGAATGTAATGTTATTAATACTTTTCCTTATTTAGAAAACTTTGAAGGAGGAACTATTCCTGTTTGTTGGAAAAAAAATATCCCTGCTGATAATGCAAATGATATAGTTGTTGATACATCAGCAAATAATACTGTTGATGGTCATTATTCTTTAGCTATGACTTCTTACGCACAATCTCCAACAATTGATGATTATCATCAATATATTACTACTCCTGCTTTCCATATAGATGCAGCTTATACTAAGTTCTCTTTCTGGGCTGGTAAATTTAATTATTATGCAACACCAACAGACACATTAAGTTTTGGTATTATTACTGCAACAGATACAATATGGACAGGTGCAAATACACCAGAGGGTTCATTTGGAGAAACTCAATTTGATTTATCACCTTATATTGGTCAAGATATTAAAATTATTTTCCATTATTTTGGAGATTACCAATATTACATTAATATAGATGATGTTTCTATTGATTTAGGTGTATCTGTTAACGATATATCAGAAAATAAGAGTTTAAATATTTATCCTAATCCAAATAATGGTGAGTTTACTATCAATGCTAATTTTAATGAAACACAAAATATAAAATTAGATATAGTTGATATGTATGGAAGAGTTATTTATTCTGATAACTATAATAACAACATTGTAAATCAAAACATTGATGTTAAAGGATTTGCAAAAGGAATTTATTATGTTAGATTAACTACAGATAATAACTCTATGGTTAAAAAAGTAATAATAAAATAAATTTCAAATCAATAATAGTATTAAAACCACCGATAATTATCGGTGGTTTTTTTATTTATTTAAAAGAAAATGATAAAACATAAAAAAAAATATTTTTTAATAATTATATTTTTAATAATTATATTTTTTCCATTTGGAGATGATATGCCAATAAAATATATAGAGCGTAGTACGGGCAAAGAAAAAACAGAAAAAATAATGGGAGAATATTGGTTGCGATGGCTATATAATAATCCTGTTGGAAAACTATCGTTATACGGAATTGTAAAACGAAAATTTGTATCAGATTGGTATGGAAATAGAATGGATAAACCTGAATCTGCCAAAAAGATAAATGATTTTGTTACTACATATAAGATTAAGCTAGATGAAGCAAAAAAACAAGAATTTTCATCGTTTAACGATTTTTTTACTCGTGAACTAAAACCAAACGCAAGACAAATTGACACAAACAAAAATGTACTTATTTCGCCTGCCGATGGAAAAATATTTGCATATCAAAATATTAATAATCAAGACTTTATCATTAAAGGATATAAATTTAATTTACCAGAATTTTTAAACGATACTATTCTTGCAAAACAATATAAAAACGGTAGTTTAATAATTGTGCGACTTTGTCCTACTGATTATCATCGTTTTCATTTTCCTTTTGATGGAACAGTGTTAAAAACAAAAAAAATTGAAGGCCCTTTATTTTCTGTTTCACCTATAGCTTTACGCAAAAAAATTGAAATCATTTGTCAGAATAAACGAGAATATACTATTATTAAAACAACGCAATTCGGAAATTTTATTATGGCAGAAGTTGGAGCTACAATGGTTGGAAGTATTATACAAACATTTAAGAAAGAGGAAATTAGAAAAGCTGAAGAAAAAGGATTTTTTAAATTTGGAGGTTCTACCATTGTTCTAATTTTTAAAAACAATAAAATTAAAATTGATGATGATTTATTAAAAAATACACATAATATACTTGAAACAGAAATAAAGATGGGCGAAAGAATAGGTATTATTCTTTAAGCAAACTTATAAAAAAATAATTTCTCAACAATGTTTTCAAAAAAAGAGGCAAAAATAATACGAAAAGAATTTTGGGCAGCTTTTGGGCGTATGTCTAAAGCTAGAAAGAAAAGGCAATGGCTTTTGTATAATACAAAAGCAAAAGATGTTAGTCTGAAATTTTTTGCCGATAGAAATATTTGTGGAGTTGCTATCGATATTGAGCTAAAGAACGATATAAAACGGCATCTTTTTTTCGATTCCTTCACATCATTACAAAATGTTTTTGATATTAAATTTACCGATGGTTTAATTTGGGATAAAGACTATATACTTGAGAACGATAAGCTTATAAGTAGGATACATTACGATTTAAAAAATGTAAATATTTACAAAAAAGCAGATTGGACAAAGATGTTTAAATTTATTTTTGAAAATATGAAAAAAATAGAAGAATTATATATTGAATATGAGGATATTATAGAAGGATTTCAACAATAAATATGTAGAATAGAAAAAATAATGTATATTTGATTAATTTTTTACAAACATTCTAATTAGCATAAAAATATGATTAACAGGATTTTGGTACCAATTGATTTTTCTGGAGATTCAATAAATGCATTTGAGTATGCAATAAAATTTGCCAATACAATGGACGCTAAACTTCGTTTAATCTTTATACGATCTAACAAAAACTTTGATGTTCCATTTTTCTTTAAAGATATTGAAGTTGATAAAGTTTCGGTAGAAAGTTTTTTCGATATTATTATAGAAAAATACAAAAATAAAATTAAAGGAGAATTTGATTATAAAATAAGAGAAGGGAAAGTTTTTAAAGAAATTGTTAATCAAGCAAAATATGATGATACCGATTTAATAATAATGGGAACACATGGTGTTAGTGGTTTTGAGGCATACTGGATTGGGAGTAATGCTTATAAAGTAGTATCAAATTCGCCTTGTCCGGTCATTACTATTAGAAATGGATTTTTACGACGAGGATTATCAAAAATTGTAATGCCTATTGATGTGTCTAAAAGTTCTCGTCAAAAAATTAATGATACTGCCGAACTTGCCGAACTTTGCAACGCCGAAATTCATATAGTTTCGGTAAGAGAAACTAAACGACCTGTTATTATTAAAAAACTTGCTAATTATATTAGTCAAACAAAAGAATATTTAGAAAACAGAGGAATTACTGTTGTAACTAGCGACCTTTTTGGTTCTAATATTACTGATATTACAATTGAATATGCAAAAAAAGTTGATGCAGATTTAATTTCGATAATGACAGAGCAAACCGAAGGAGCT
>CAZRWZ010000009.1:0-23520 GCA_964603745.1 uncultured Bacteroidaceae bacterium
TTTAACAACTTATAAACTAACAGAGTGAAACCCTGACTTGCGGATTTAAGGATTATGTATAATTTATTTTATAAAAACATCAAAAACAATAAATGAATTTTATAATTTTGAACAATTAATCAAAGTTTGTCAATAAGTTAAAAAATCTGATTTATAATATTCTCTAGCGAGGCATACGAAGTTTTAAAAGTAAGTTATCTCATTATTTTCAACACAAATGTAACAAAGTTAGAAAATTTTATAAACAGACAAACAGTAATAAATTTATCACAAAAATAGAGAAAATTAAATATCTCAATTAGGATTAAAAATTTAAAGAAATGAAACTTTTTACATCGGAGCAGATACGTAAGGCAGACGCATATACTATTGAACACGAGCCAATTTCAGGCATAGATTTAATGGAGCGTGCTGCAACAAACACTTTTAATTTTATTATAGAAAATTTAGAAAATAAAACAAGCTATAAGGTACTTGCCGGACCGGGCAACAATGGTGGCGACGGCTTAGTTATTGCTCGCTTACTTGCCGATAAAAACATTAGTACAGAGGTTTTTATAATAAAATTTACCGATAAATTTTCTGATGATTTTAACACAAATCTTCAACGACTTAAAGAACAAAACAAAGTTAAAATTATAGAAATAACCCTTGCAGGTCAATTACCAAAATTTGACAAACAAGATATTATTATTGATGCAATTTTTGGTTCCGGTTTATCTCGACCTATCGAAGGATTTATTGCCGACATAATACACAAACTAAATAAACTTAATAACACTATCATTTCTATTGATATCCCTTCGGGATTATTTGGCGAAGACAATTCTAAAAATATTAATGAAAATATTTTAATTGCAAATCAAACAATTAGTTTTCAATTTCCTAAAATTTCGTTTCTTTTACCCGAAAACAGCAAATATCTTGGCAAAATTAAAATTATCCCTATCGGGATACACCCCGAATATATTGCAAAAACATCAACAAATTATTTTTATACACTAAAAAATAATATCAAATTAAAAACCCGCAAAAAATACGACCACAAAGGAAACTATGGACATGCACTACTTGTTGCAGGTGGTTACGGAAAATCTGGTGCAGGAATACTCTCGAGCAAAGCTTGTTTGCGTTCTGGCATTGGTTTGCTTAGCACATTTATTCCAAAATCGAGCTATCATATTTTTCAAACTGCTACACCCGAAACAATGGTTTACACCTACGATGATATTAACAATTCTGTTGAAATACCCGATTTATCATCGTTTAACACCATGGGAATTGGACCCGGAATTGGAACAAATCGTTTAAGTTTAGCTATTATTTCGGAACTAATTCAAAAATTTAATAAACCAATGATTATTGATGCCGATGGATTAAATATTCTTGCAGAAAATAAACATCTGTTTAAACATTTACCAGAAAACAGCATATTAACACCACACCCTGGCGAATTTAAACGACTAACAAAAAATTACAAAAACGATACAGAAAAATTAGAATTACTTAAAAATTTAGCTGTTGAAAACAAAATTTATGTAGTACTAAAAGGGGCTCACAGTATTTTAGCAACACCATCAGGAAAATTTTATTTTAACTCTACAGGCAATCCAGGAATGGCTACTGCTGGCAGTGGCGATGTATTAACAGGAGTTATTCTTGCACTTTTAGCACAAAACTACACTCCAAAAGATGCTGCTATTTTTGGCACTTTTATTCACGGATTAGCTGGCGATTTTGCAAAAGAAAAAACAGGAGAAATAAGTTTAATTGCTTCTGATATTATTGATAATTTAGCAAAAAGCTTTTCTTCAATTTAAACAAATAATACTTACTTAATACTTTCTTAATGTCTTAATGGTTTATTAAATTTGCAACAAATAATAATAATATGAAAAAAATAACATATATAATAATAGGTATTGTTTTAATAAGCTCTTGTTCTACTCTAAAAATAGAGAAAGTAAACAGCAATAGCGATATACAAAAAACAGGATTTATTTATAATTTACCTAAAACACAATTAAATATTGAGTTTACAGTAGTAAAAACAAAATACTATAAAGGACCATTTAGCAATTATTCTAAGGAATATCTTGGTTTTGACAATGTTATTGCAAACAATGAAATTAAATATGAAATTGCCAAAATAAATATAAATCCACACTTAATAAACGACACATCGCAAACATATTTTGTATCAGGAAAATATAAAAACTTTAAAACCTATAATTTTTTTAATAACACATTGGTTTTAAAATCAATAAACAAAGAAGAAGAAACATACAAAAACATTAAATATCAACACGATATAAATAAACAAATTACAGAAAACAAACATTATATTCCTTTTAAAGACATAACCACAAGACCATTAGTGATAGAAAAAAACGATACTATTTGGAAAAATATTTTAGTTGATAGTGTTTATAAACGTGTACCAAAAATAAACAAAGCTATTGCCCCAAGCACAACAAAAGATCAAGCTTTTAATGCTTCAAAGTTTATTTTCAAAATAAGAAAACGTCGTTTGCGAGTAATTGCCGGAATGGACGAAAAATACCCAAAAGGAGATGCTCTTAAAACAATAATTAAAAAACTTGACCAATTAGAAGAAGCTTATATAGAACTTTTTACAGGCAAAACAATATCCGACACAATAACTTACACAGTTAATATAGTACCCAACAAAGAAAATAAAATAAGCGAATTAGTTGTAAATTTCGACACAAAGCACGGTTTTAGTAAAAATGCAATAGGTAAAATATTAATTAATATTTCTAAAGAAAATGAGAATATTATTCTAAGAAAAATTGCAAACAAAGAACAAAAAAATAAGTTTACTTACAGAATACCTGAAAATGCCAAACTTTCTATCTCGTTTGATAACAAAGAAGTATTCAAAACCACAATACCTATATCACAATATGGATATGTTAATTATTTAAACAAAAATATGTTTAACAAAAAAATTATTTTTAATAAAACCACAGGTAATATACTTTATATCAAATAACAACAAAAATGAAAAATATTTTATTTCTATTTGCCGTTTTCACATTTTTAGTGTCTTGCAAAGAAAAAACTATTGAAAATAATGGAGGTATGCATATAGTACTAAACTATACTCCCAATTACTCTGACACAGCAAATCTAAAAACTGTTATCAACAAAAGATTAAACACATATAGCTTATCTAATTATTCAATTATTATTAACAAAAACAATATTTATATTGATATACCTGAATTTACCGATAGCTCAATAATTAACGATTTACTTTGTCAAAAAGGATATTTTGAAATTACAGAAACATACGATAATACAGAAATAGCACCATATATAACAGAGTTAAATCAAAAAATTTTACTTAACGACACAAATATTGCCGATTCAGTTAAATATCCACTATTTATGCTTTTAGCACCAAATACCGATGAAAATATGCAAGCATTAAGTGGTGCTAATATTGGATATGTAAAATCTAAAGATACCGCCAAAATTACTGAATATTTAAAACTATATTCAAACATATTCCCCAAAAACATTAAGTTTGCTTGGAGTATGCAATACTACTCCGATGATATTTTTATTTTAGTACCAATAAAAAATACACAAAACAATATTGCTCCGATAACTGGAGAAATGCTTGAAACTACCAAGGTAGAAACAAGTTACAATACAAATAGCTATGTAGTTAGTTCTGTTTTTAAAGAAAAATATCATAAAAATTGGGCAGATTTAACTCATAAAAATATTGGCAAAGCACTTGCTTTAATAATTGATAACAAAGTTTATTCTACACCATATGTAAACTCTGAAATAAAAAATGGTAACACACAAATAAGTGGTAATTTCACAAAAAAAGAAGCTGTTATATTAGCTGCATACCTAAACTCTGGTGTATTACCCTGCAAAATTGCAATAAAAAAAATTGAAATTAAACAGCCCAAGAAAACAGAATAATGATTACAATAGAAACAGTAGAAACGCTACAAGAAAAGATAAAAAATCTTAAATCAAATAACAAAATAATTGGCTTTGTTCCCACAATGGGAGCTTTGCATCAAGGACATTTATCGCTTGTAGAACATTCTAAAAAACAATGTGAGATTACTGTTGTTAGTATTTTTGTAAATCCAACCCAATTTAACAACAAAAGCGATTTAGAAAAATATCCGAGAACAGTAGAGCAAGATTTAAAAATGCTTAAAAACAAAAATGTTGATATAGTTTTTATGCCAAGCGAAAAAGAGATGTACCCTAAAAAAGATACAAGTCAATTCAATTTTGGTAATATAGAAACTGTTATGGAAGGTAAGTTTCGCAATGGTCATTTTAATGGTGTGGCTCAAATAGTTAGTAAACTTTTTGATTTTGTAAAACCTGATAAAGCATTTTTCGGACTAAAAGATTTTCAACAAGTGGCAATAATAAAAGCAATGGTTCGACAATTAAATATGCCTATTGAAATAGTACCCTGCCCTATTGTTCGCGAAAGCAATGGTTTAGCAATGAGTTCTCGTAATCAACGACTAAGTTCGGAACAAAAACAAGATGCTACAATTTTATATAAAACACTAAAAAATATCACTAAAAATTATAAAAAACATCCACCTGCCGAATTACAAAAGAAATCTATCAAGGAAATCGAAAACAATAGTAATTTAAAAATTGAATATCTCGAAATTGTTGATGATAATTCGCTTGAAACAATTAGTAATTGGAATGAGAACAAACACATATCATGCTGTGTTGCTGCATATTGTGGCGAAGTTCGACTTATTGATAATATGCAAATAGGGTCTGTTGACAAAAGCATAAAAGATTGTTTTTAAACTGTTTAAAACAGAATATCCCATTGTAAGTGCAATTTTTTTAATAGTATATCCTTATAAGTTTGCATTTAGAAATGTAAAATTACAGTTTTATGCATACTCTGAGGCACATCAGAGATTTTCAGCAGACCCCAAAATAGTATTGTAATAAAAATCCACCCTTTCAATTAAATTTTTTCTACAAATGAATTACCTCATCATAAGCCGCAGCAGCAGCTTCCATAATTGCCTCAGACATAGTTGGGTGTGGGTGAATTGTTTTAATTAAATCGTGTCCTGTAGTTTCCAATTTTCTTATAGCAACAATTTCGGCAATCATTTCGGTTACATTTGCACCAATCATATGTCCACCAAGTAATTCGCCATATTTTGCATCAAAAATTAGTTTCACAAAACCATCTTTTGTTCCAGCAGCACTTGCTTTACCCGATGCTGTAAAAGGAAATTTCCCTACTTTTATGTCGTGACCTGCTTCAATTGCTTGTGCTTCGGTCATTCCAACAGATGCAACTTCGGGATAAGTATATGTGCAACCCGGAATATTATTATAATCAACCGGCTCTGGTGTTTGACCTGCAATTTTCTCTACACAAGTAATTCCTTCTGCCGAAGCAACGTGTGCAAGCGAATGTCCGTGAACAATATCACCAATTGCATAAATCCCTTCTACATTTGTGCGATAATAATCATCAACTTTTATTTTGCCGTTTTCTAATTCAATTCCTAATTCTTCTATACCGATATTCTCTAAATTGGGTGTAACACCAACTGCCGATAGAACAATTTCTGCTTCAATTTGTTCTTCGCCTTTTTTAGTTTCAACTCTTACAATGCAGTTTTTTTCGCTTGTATCAACAGATTTAACCGAAGCATTTGTTATAACTTTCATCTTAGTTTTTTTGAAAGAACGTGCTAATTGTTTAGAAACTTCTTCATCTTCGTTAGGAACTATGTTTGGAAAATATTCTATTAATGTAACTTTTGTTCCCATTGTGTGATAAAAATAAGCAAACTCGCTACCTATTGCACCAGAACCAATAACCACCATACTTTCAGGCAATTTTTCTAAAGTAAGTGCTTTACGATATGATATTATTTTTTTGCCATCAACAGAAATATTTGCTAATTCTTTTGCCCTTGCACCTGTTGCAAGAATTATATGTTTTGCTGTAACTTCTGTTTTCTCGCCATTATTTTCAACCTCAACAGTAGTATTGTTTTTCAACTTACCAAAACCTTCAACAACAGTTATTTTATTTTTTTTGAAAAGATACTGAATACCTTTGCTCATTCCGGCAGCAACACCTCTGCTTCGTTCAACTACTTTTGTAAAATCTACTTTTATATCGCCTTCGATATTAATACCGTAATCTTCGGCATGTTTCATATAGTCGTAAACCTGTGCCGATTTCAAAAGTGCTTTTGTTGGAATACAGCCCCAATTTAAACAAATGCCACCAAGCTCTGCTCGTTCTATAACTCCCACATTAAAACCTAGTTGCGATGCACGAATTGCTGCAACATATCCACCAGGGCCACTTCCTACTACTACTATATCGAAATTCATATTTTTTGTCTTTAAATTTAGATTGGCAAAATTAAAAATTTATTTATCAAAAATCTTAGAAATTAAAATTTTTGCATTTTCTTTATTTGAAAAATTCTTGTATAAAATTTCTTTTCTTATTTTTATATCTTCAATATTAAAATCTTTATTAATTAACTTCATTACCGATTGTTTCATTTCTTTTTCGTTACTTGCCAAAACACAAATATCTTGTAAATTAGTATTTTCAATCATTTTATCGTTTACTATAATATGCCTACCAGAATAAAGAACATTAATTAATTTTAGTTTAATTCCCGTATTTTGAAAAGTTGGTAAAACATGCATTTGAGCATTATATATTGTATCGTGCATTTCTGTTTCGTTCAAATTTGCTCTTAATTCAACATTTTTTGCATACGAAATTTTCTCTATCAATTCCTTTGTTGGCTTACTGCCTGCTATAACTAACTTGTAATCAATATCATTAAAAACTTTATCAATAAGATAATTAGCAGCTTCGTTGTTTTCGCCCACAGCTAAATTTCCATGATATAAAGCATAATTGCCCTTTTTATCATTAATTTTAAGTTCGTTATTTTGATGAAAAACAGGTAAACAAAATGTCTTTTCAGGATATCTAACACTTAAATATTTCTTATCTTCTTGAGATATAGCAGCAATTTTATCGGCATATGTTAGAATATTTGCATATTTTTTTAAGTTTTCGGACTCGTAATTAAAAAATGCTTTTTTTATTGGATTAGTTTCAATTTTTGCAAGATGTTTATAATACACATTTTCTATATTGTGCATACGAACAATTTTCTTTCTATCAGATAAATCACTATTATTTAAATAGTTACAGGTATGCAAACCTTCAAAAAGAATGGGAAAATTATTTGTTTTTAGATTTACTAATAACAAATCAGATTTTCTTGTTTTAACAATATATGGTTTGCCATCAATAAAAGGATTTTTATAACGATTGCGTTTATAATATGTAACTTGTTCACAAATTAGCTCTAATTCTTTCGCTTTTTTTCTTCCTTTATATTGAAAAGTATGCAAATAAATTTTAATTCCAAGTTCTGCTAAAGATTTTATCTTATAAAAAACATCAATAACCCCACCATAGTTTGGAGGATACGGAATATCAAAAGAAATTATATTAAGATGCATATCTTTATTCATTGTTTGTAAAAATATAAAATCATTACATAAAAACAACTGAAATTATTAATATATTTATTATTTTTGAGTGGTATTTATAGGGTGATGTATATTTGTATCTTCAAAGCCCTAACTATAAAATTAAAATTTAGCATATGAATAAAGTTGTAAAAAATGCAAAAGAAGCATTAACAGGAGTTACTGATAATATGACCTTTCTTTTAGGAGGTTTTGGTTTATGTGGTATTCCGGAAAATACTATTACAGAACTTGTAGAGCAAGGTATTACAGGTTTAACTTGTATTTCAAATAATGCCGGTGTTGACGATTTTGGATTAGGACTTTTATTAAAGAAACATCAGATAAAAAAGATGATTTCTTCTTATGTTGGCGAAAACAAAGAGTTTGAGAGGCAATTATTAAGTGGCGAATTAGAGGTAGAATTAAATCCACAAGGAACATTAGCCGAAAGAATTAGAGCCGGTGGTGCCGGTATTCCTGCCTTTTTTGTTCCTGCCGGAGTAGGTACCGAAGTTGCCGAAGGTAAAGAAATACGTGAATACAATGGTAAACAATATCTTTTAGAAACTGCTTTAACAGGCGATTTTGCTTTTGTAAAAGCATGGAAAGGAGATGCTTATGGTAATTTAATTTACAGAAATACAGCTAATAATTTTAATAATATGATGGCTATGGCAGGAAAAATTACTATTGCCGAGGTAGAAGAAATAGTTCCGGTAGGAGAATTAGAACCAAATTGCATTCATACTCCCGGAATATTTGTGCAAAGAATATTTAAAGCAAAAGATTTAGAAAAAAGAATTGAATTTGTAACTGAAAAAGAATAAACTCATAGTTAAAAGTAAAAAGTTTATAAAGTTCATAAAGGAACTTTAAACTTTTTACTTTCGACTTTTAAACTTAAAAGATATGGCATTAGATAAAAACGGAATTGCTAAACGTATAGCACAGGAATTGCAAGATGGATATTATGTAAATTTAGGGATTGGTATTCCTACTTTAGTTGCAAATTATATTCCCAAAGGGGTTGAAGTTATACTTCAATCGGAAAATGGATTATTAGGAATTGGAACTTTTCCTGACAAAGGAAAAGCTGATGCAGATTTAATTAATGCAGGAAAACAAACTGTAACAGCAATTAAAGGAGCTGCTTTTTTCGATTCGGCTACAAGTTTTGCTATGATACGTGGCGGTCATGTAGACCTAACTGTTCTTGGTGCTTTTGAAGTAACAGATAGAGGAGATATCTCTAGTTGGAAAATACCGGGTAAAATGGTTAAAGGTATGGGAGGAGCAATGGATTTAGTTGCCTCAGCAAAAAATATTATTGTTGCCACTACTCATACCGATAGAAATGGGAAGTCTAAACTTTTAAAAAAATGCACTTTACCTTTAACAGGTGTAAAATGTGTTAAAAAAATTGTAACAGATTTAGCTGTTATAGATGTTACAGATAAAGGTTTTAAACTTATTGAAAGAGCACCGGGTGTATCTGTTAAAGAAATTGTTGAAAAAACTGAAGGTAAGTTAATTGTAGATGGAGAAATTCCTGAAATGAAAATATAAAAAAAGACTTCTTTTAAAATAATGGTTTGTAAATTAATACTAATTGTTGGCTTCACAAGCCCTTTTAAGCGAACAAACGGAATTGAGTATATCTATATTCACCGCAAACGAAAGTATTATACACCATTTGGGGTTAGAATTTAGGACACGGAACAACAACAATTCTATGTCTTCTTCTAACTTTTTGATTTTGATTAAATTCGTAAATTATAGAAATTTCGTGAGAGCCAGCACTTCTTGCAATTAAACGAGAAATTGTAAAATCATAACTGTATGCAAATTTAATATCTTTATACTCGTATCCAGCTAAAATAGCAATCATATCATTATTTTGATAACCTGATTTATAAGACTTTACACCTGGTATTCCTCTATACCATAGTCCAACAATAATTTGCATTTTTGTCCAATATAGCCCCATATCAATTTGATCGAATTTGCCTTGTGCTCTATAATTAGAAACTACATTTATGCTTTCCTCTGTAAAACTCCCCGATTTACCATCTAACATAAATTTATAACCACCAAAGAATATAAATTTTGTAGGAACTTTACTTGTTCCATCTATTAATGATTGATTTGGAGTATTCATATGGTCTATTGTAATACCAAACCACGAGTTGCTAGAAAATGTAACTATAGAAAATGCAAAATCCATATAACCAACTTTATTATCGGGTGGCACCTCTGTTGATGAAGGTGCTGTTGGTACTCCAAGTTGCATTTGGTCGTTAAAAACTAATTTAGAAAAGTCTATACTTCGTTGAGAATAATAGAGTTGCAAACCAGGTCTGATACTCCATTTTTTGTTTATTCTGGCATTATAAGAATATTGAAGAGCAATATTTGTTGTTCCTAATTGCCCTGAGCCTGCTTGATCTCGAAAAACAAAAAAACCTATTCCGCTACTAAATCTAGGAAAAAAATGGTCTAAAGATAAGGAGTAAGTTACAAATGAGCCGGGTATAGCAGTCCATTGGTCTCTAAAGTTTATTATGGCTCTTGTGCCTGCTGTTCCGCCTGCTAAAGATGGACTTAAATAAAGTGGTGCTGCATAAAATTGAGTAAAGTGTGGGTCTTGTGAGTATGTATATGTATTACAAATTATACTCA
This sequence comes from uncultured Bacteroidaceae bacterium, assembly GCA_964603745.1. Taxonomy (GTDB): domain Bacteria; phylum Bacteroidota; class Bacteroidia; order Bacteroidales; family JAFGXI01; genus CAZRWZ01. The sequence goes on from CAZRWZ010000009.1 coordinate 10,258, forward strand.
AAACGATTAAAATATTTCTCAATTTTTTTATCACTCTTTTTTCAATTTTATATTTTTAAATAAATCTTCAATTCTTAATTTTTCTGTCATATCAATATCATCAACAAAACTGTTATAGCCTTTAGCTTCAACAATTAATTTATAATGCTTTTTTGGTAATAATACCATTATAAATTTACCTGTTGATTTAGTAGTTTTGTAAATTCCTTGTAAATCTTTTGTGTCAAAATCAATAATTGTTATGTTTGCTGCTATCGGATTACCAGTGCTTTCATCACTAATCTTACCTTTTAACAACATATTCTCGTTATATTTTTCAGGTATTTTTATACTATAAATATCAGAAGCACCAAATCCACCATCTCTATTAGACGAGAAATAACCTGTTTTTCCATCAGGATTCATTATAAAAAATATGTCGTCTTTTACTGTATTTATTGGGTATTTTAGGTTTTCAGGAGCTGCCCATTTATTATCATCATTTAGTTTTGAAACAAAAATATCGTATCCACCCATATTTTGATGTCCTCGTGATGAAAAATATAATGTTCTTCCGTCGTTGTGTAAAAATGGGGCATCTTCATCGTAAGGAGTATTTATTATTGCTCCTAAATTTATTGCTTTACCCCATTGTCCGTTGGGTAATTTCACAACTTTATAAATATCTTTACCTCCAAATCCACCATCTCTGTTACTCGAAAAATATAAGCTTTGCTTATCTTGACTAATTGTTGCACAACTTTCTACACCTTCGGCAGAGTTTATTACTTCAGGTAATTTTGTAGGAGTAGAAAATTTTCCGTTTGTTTTTGTGCAAACATAAATATCTCCACTTGTTAAATCTTTGCTTGTTCTATAAATAAACAAGGTATTTCCATCATTAGAAATAGAAACTCCTGCATCGTGTGTTGCGGTATTTACCGGTGGTCCTATATTAATAGGCTTTGTCCATTTTTTATCTTTATTTAACGAATAGTAAATATCTTCGAAAAATTCGTTGTTTGGATCTTTTGCTTTGCTGTATTTATTTGGGCGACGAGATGTAAAATAGATAGTTTCTTCGTTGGCTGTTAATAATGGTGCATAATCAGGATAAACTGTATTTATTGTATTTCCTAAATTATTGATATCTGCTACAATAGGTTTTTTAATAAATTCTTTCGCAGTTATTACTTTATTTACGTAATAATCTATTTCTTTATCACTAAAAGTTTTTAATCCTTCGGAGCTTTTATAAAATTTAAAAGCATCTAAAGATTGATTAAATTTTTGTTGCAAGAAATATATTCTTGCTAAGTAATAATAAGAATCGATATATTTTTTTTTTGTTGTTTCAAAAAACTCTTGAGAAATAGTTTTATCTCTTTTTGTTAAAAATAAGCAAGTAGCCATTTTATAGTTAACCTCTAAATTTGCACTATCCATTTCGTATAGTTGTCTGTATAAGGGTAATGCAATAAAATAATTATCAAAACTATACTCTTCGTTAGCTTGAGTTAATATTTGTTTATAATACTTATCATAGTTTCCTTCTTGCGAAAAAACTACAATTGAGAATATACTCAATATTACCTGAATTATTATTTTTTTAAGTTTCATATCTATTTTTTTTATTAAAAAATTGCTATGTGCTAAATGTCAATATAATAATCTAATTTTTCAATAGTTTGTTATATATTTTATTAACTTATTTATCTTAATAACGTAACATCACCTGTTTTAACAAATTCTTGACCATTAATAAATTTCCCTTCAACCTTCCAAACATAAACATCTTGTTTGCAAAGTACTTGTCTGTAGTAGCCGTCCCAACCAATATTTGGGTCGTTAGATTCAAATATTAGTTCTCCCCATCTATTAAAAATACTTAATCTATATTCATCTACACCACTAAAAACAGGGTGAAAAATATCATTATCAAAATCATTTGGGTTATATTTTCCATCAGAAGGACCACTTGCACTTGGTGTAAATGCATTTGGAAAGCTTACTTCTCCGATACTTTCGGCAATAACAGCACGAGGTATTGTGTATGTATCGGGGCAGTTGTGCGAAGTGTTTACTGTTAAAGAGATATCGTATTCACCTTCCTCTTGATAATAATGCAAAGGACTTTGTTCCATCGACATTTTACCGTCGCCAAAATTCCAAACCCAAGTTTCTGCACCTTCTGATAAATCGTAGCAATGAATTGCTTGTTCGGGAATATAAACCACCGATGGAGTTACTTTAAAATATGCTTTTGCTTTTGGATATACATCAATAAAATAATCGCTGTATGTATCTTGTCCACCAGTACCTGTAACTGTTAATTTAACTTGAAAATGTCCTGTTTCATAATATGTATATTCAGGGTCTTTTTGATTTGAATAATTGCCATCGCCAAAATCCCATAAATAATTATCGCCATAAAGACTATTATTAGTAAATGTTACATCAAGAGGTACGCAACCGTTTCCTGATGCTGAAAAACCGGCTATTGGTTCGGGTGCAATTATTGTAACTATTTTAGATGTTGTATCGGAACAATGTTCGTTATAAGCAGTTAAGTAAATACTAAAATCGCCATAAGTTGTGTATGTATGCGAACCTGGTTCTTCTATATTACTTGTATCTCCATCGCCAAAATCCCAATGATAATCCCAAGTTCCTTGAGTTTGATTATTTAATAAAATCATGGCATTTGGTAATTCTGCACTTGTTGGTGTTGCAATAAACATTGCCATTGGACTTGGATAAACCAATATTTCGCGAGAAAATGTATCGGTGCAAGAATATTGCGATGTTGCTATTAACGAAACTAAAAATATTTGGTCGCTGCCTGTAGTATTTTCAAAAGTATGCGAAGGATTAGTTTCTGTAGACAAACTTCCGTCAGAAAAATCCCAAATATAAGAAACTGCTCCACTAGAAACATTAGCAAAATCAATATCTAAAGGCGAACAACCAATAGTATCTGAATTGTAGTGAGCATAAATTTCGGGGTAAATTGTAATTGTTTTTTCTTTTGTAGATGAGCATCCATAAGAATTTACTGCTGTTAAATTAATGGAATATGTTGTTGCATTTCCCGAAACATTTACAAATTGATGTGTAAAACTTAAATTTGTGTCGGTTCCTGTTGTTCCATCGCCAAAATTCCAATAATAACTTACTGCACCTGTCGATTGATTTGTTATAAGAGATTGATGTGGCGAACAACCAGAGTTTGCATCAAGTACAAAATCTGCTTGTGGCGATGGCATTATCACAACATTATTATAAGAAGTATCAATACAACCAAAATAAGATGTTGTTATTAGCATAACAGAATATGTTGAATCAACATTACTTGTATTAGAATAAACAGAGCTGGCATCACTTGTTCCTATTTCTGATGTTCCATTTCCAAAATCCCAAAAATACGATTGTCCTGTCGGATTTGCTGTAAATGTAACCGTTGCCGGATGACAAGCACTATCAGGGCTAAGCGTAAAATTATTCGATTGATTAGGATAAACAGTAACAAAATGCTCGGCTGTATCTCTACAACCAAATTGTGATATTGCAATTATTTGCACAGGAAAATTCTGAATAAAAGATGTGTCGTTTACAAAAGTATGCGATGTAATATCGTTTGTATCTAAGTTTGTGCCATCATTAAAATTATAAATATGCAAAACAGAACCTGTTGAAGCATTAAAGAAATTTGCCGAAAGAGGGCTACATCCGGGTTGAGCATCGGTTGTAAATTCGGCTTTAGGCGATGGGTGAACTGTTACAGTTTGTTGAATTGTATCGCCACAACCGGGATTATTTACTGCGAGTTGAACGGTGTAAACTATATCGTTTGTAGTTGTATTTATAAACGTATGGATTGGGTTTTCTGCTGTATCTGTTGTGCCATCGCCAAAATCCCAATTATAGATAGTTCCGCCTGTTGAGTTATTTGTAAACTGAACAGTAAATTCTGAACAACCATCAGGGTTTATAGGGTCGAAAGCAGGAACAGGAACTAAATTAAACGAAACTTGAATATTATTGCTATCAACACAGCCATATCCGTTATCTTCTTTCCACATTAATATATATACTCCGTAAATATCGGAATGCACTATTGTATTTGGGTTATGTATATTATCAAATATTATATTTCCGGGTCCTGAAACAAAACTCCAAGTTCCTGTTCCAACCGAAGCTATAGCTTGAAGCTGATAATCTAATCCACAAATTCCACCATCGATACCTGCATCAGCAATAGGTTGTTCTGTGAAAATAATTTTTACTGTATCTTTATCAACACAACCTGGCCCGTTTGTTTCTGTCCAAACAAATTCATAAATACCATAAGTATCAACACTAACATTTGTATTTGCATCAGTAGCAGAAGAAAAAGTAGCTGTTCCTATTCCTGATAATTGCGACCATAAACCAGAGCCAAAAGAACTTATTGCGTTTAAATTATAAATATCGGCACAAACACTATCATCAATTCCTGCATTTGCTATTGGCATAGGAGAAACTGTAACTATTATATTATCTGTTCCTGTACAACCGTGGTCGTCGGTTACTGTATAAGTTAAATTATATGTTCCTAGTGTAGGAGAATTAAATATAACTTCTTGTGTATTAGTTACATTAAGATTTGTTATATCGCCTGTCCATATATGGCTTGTATAGTTTCCTGTTCCTCCCGAAGGATTACCATTAAGAGTTAAATCTTCTCCTGCACATATTTCGGCAGGATCGGGTATAATATGAGGAACAACAGGATTAACTCCGATGCTTATTAAATCAAAATTTGAACATCCGTTATCATCTATAACGGTATAAGTTAAATTATAAGTACCTTGTGCTGTAGTAGAAAAATTTGTTGTTTCTGTATTTGTGCTACTTAAAGGGGTAATATCTCCTGTCCAAATAGAAGATACAATTGCACCGTCGCCCAATGTTGTGTTTCCATCAAGAGCTAAAACATCACCTGGGCATACTTCGGCATTTGACCCTGGTATAATATCTGGTGAAGGTAGAGCATAAACAGTAATTGTTGTTACTCCTGTTCCGGGACAACCGTTAGCATCGTAAACAGTGTAATGAATTGTATGAATTCCGGGCCCTGCAACCGAGGGATTAAATTTACCATTAGATGAATTTACTATACCTGGTCCTGACCAAGTGCCACCGTTTGTTGCCGCATGTAAATGAATAGGCGAATGGTTTGCACAAAAAGGACCTACAGGATTGATTGTTGCATCGGGAGTATCTACAACTAATATCATTGCTGTTGTGATAATTGGAGGAAAATCACCATTAATTACATCTGATGGTGGTCCTGATATTGAAGGGTCGTCATAAGGGTTGCAATAATTCCAATTACGTAAGGTTATTTCCCAATATTCTCCTACATTTCCTGTGTTTGGTCCGTAGCAAGGTAAACTTGTATTATTTGGTGGTTCTGGTCCTAAAATAGGTTCTGAGGTAGGAACAATTGCTCCTGCAAATGGGTACGATTGAACAGAACCGTTAACTTCTACATTATTATAATCATAATTTGTTCCATAAAGCCATTGTGTCCATCGCATAGGATTGTTTGGGTTGTCGTTTTCAACAGGGGGTACGCAATTCCATAAACTTACGTCTTGAAATGTAACTGTTCCATCGTGTCCTACACATATTGGGAAAATTTGTGGCGATATTTCTAAATGCCCTCCGTTATAATCGTCAGTATCCCATACTGTTACATTCTGTTCTTGAATTGAGCTTGTGCAAATTACACCATCAACAACTAATTGTGCTGTAGGACGATAATTACATTTATTACCTCCAACAGGATATACGTTAGAGATTGTGATTTTCCATTCGTGTAAAGATGCATTTGTTAATGTAGCTGTTGTTGTTATAACATTGCCATCGTCCCAATCTACTTGTATTTCGATTGTCCAAGGACTAATTCCATTAGTACCACCTCCATCGTTTACACCTCTATATGTAATTTCCCAATCTACTGCCACAGGAGCACATAAATTATCGGGTATTATATCGTTAGCTTTGGAGGTTATTGTACAAGATTGAGAGTTTGCATTACTTGTGAATAATACAAGTATTATAAATATTAAAAATTTAATATGTTTTATTTTGAATCTGTACATTATAATATTGAATCTAAATTTTTCTATAGTATTTATTATACGTATAATAGTTTATTTTGTTATAGCGAATTTTTATTATTTTTTTCAATAAACAAACCTGTTAACAATTGACAATTGATAATTAGCAATATAAGAATTAAATTGTCAATCATTACGAGAAGTGGCCGTAGCAATGTAGTTAATTTATCCGAATTAACAGACTGATTCACTCTACGAGTTTGCAATGTGTTTAATCTAAAATTTATCAATCTAAATTTAGGGAGTACAAGCATATACTCAAACCTATCTACTTCTATTTTATAGTAGTTTAGATTATATCTGAATTTATTTAACATTTTTTATCAAACAAGCAGAATAATGAGGGCTTAGTTAATATAACTTTGTCTTTCAAAAAAAAAATGCAATGAAGAGTATTTATATCATTATATTAGTTACAATACAGTTTTCACTGATAGCACAAAATACAATTACCGGAAAAATTACCGATAAAAACACAAAAGAAACATTAATTGGAACAAATATTTATATCCCTGAAATATCAAAAGGCACAGCAAGCGATGCCGATGGTAATTTTATTATAAAAAACATACCTAACGGAATATTTACAATAAATGTAAGTTTTTTAGGATATAAAAACTACATAAAGAAAATAACATTTAACAATAGCAATATTAAATTAGATATTAACCTAGAACAAGATGCTTTGGTTAGCGAAGAGGTGGTTATTTCAGGCGGCAGGGTGTCGTCGCAGCATCATAATGCCATAAAAATTGAATCTATCCCAACAAAAGATATAAGTAATTCTGGAAATGTAAACCTAATGAAATCTATTTCTAAAATACCCGGAGTTGATGTTATAAGTAAAGGTACAGGAGTTGCCACACCTGTTATTCGTGGATTATCCACATCAAATATTTTGGTTCTTAACAACGGAATTAGAATTGAAGATTATCAATTTTCTGAAAACCACCCATATTTAGTTGATGAGTTTGGTGTTGATAATATTGAGGTAATAAAAGGTCCGGCCTCCCTACTCTATGGCTCCGATGCTGTTGGTGGTGTTATTAATTTTGTGAAAGAAAAACCTGCCAAACAAGACAAAACTACTGGTGATATAAATTTAAGATATTTTTCTAATTCAAACGGATTAGTTTCTAATATAGGAGTTAAATCTACCAAAAACAATCTGTTTTGGGGTATCCGCTTAGGCGAAAAATCTTTCGAAGATTATACTGACGGTAGCGGAGCAATTGTGTTAAACTCTAGAAACACACAATACAGTGCAAAAGCTTTTGTTGGTTTAACAAAAGATTTTGGAATTTTTAGGATTTTCTACGATTATAATAAGATGCAACTTGGTTTAACAATTCCGCCTGTTATTGCTTTAACAGATGGCAATTCAAGAAAAAACAAATTTTGGTATCAAGATTTAGATAATCATTTACTTTATAGCAAAAGCACATTGTTTTTTAATAAATTAAAAACAGAATTAAACTTTAGTTTTCAGCAAAATCACCGAAAATTAAACTCTGTAGAAACTAATCCGTATTTTACTGTTGTAGATATGACTTTAACAAGTATAAATTACGAAATTAAAAATCAATATCAATTTACCGAAAATACGAGTATGGTTTTTGGCTTGCAAGGAATGAATCAAAACAATAAAAACACACCGGCTCCGGGCATAGTTATACCAAATTACACTACCAATGATTTTTCGGTTTTGGCTTTGTTTGAACAAGACATAATAAAATATTTACATCTGCAAATTGGTGCAAGGTTTAATTACAGAAATATATTAGTACCCGAAAAAACTTACGATATTGCAAATCAAAGTTTCGATAAAATTGACAGAACTTATAACAATCTGAGTTATTCTGTTGGAGGAACTTATCATTTAACAAAAAACATTTTGCTACGAGCAAATTTTGCTTCGGCATATCGCACACCAAATGTGGCAGAGCTTACGCAGAATGGAGTTCACGGTAATCGCTTCGAAAAAGGAAATGCCGATTTAGCTTCGCAACAAAGCTACGAGGGCGATTTCAGTGGTCATTATCACGCCAAATATGTGGTTTTCGATTTGGCTTTGTTTTATAATAATATTAACAACTATATTTATCTGTCGCCAAGCAACGACACCACTACAACAGGAATGAAAATATATCAATATCAGCAAATAAATGCAGCTTTATATGGTTTTGAAACAGGTATTAAAGTGCTGCCAACAAAATGGCTTAATATAACCGAAACATACAATAATACTACCGGAATTGACCAAAATAATAAGTTTCTACCTTTTATTCCGCAAAATAAACTAAAAACTAGTGTTAATTTTTTGATAAAGCAAAAGTTTGTTGATAATCTAAACACAGAAATTAGTAATACATATGCGTTTGCTCAAAATAACATATCGCAATTTGAAAGTACAACACCCAAATATTCTGTTTTTAATTTTTCGGTAAATGCCGATAAAAAATTTGCTAAATTCACAGTTTCGGCTTCTATTACAGCAAATAATATTTTTAACGAAGTTTATTTCGACCATCTTTCTACCTTAAAAGATATTGGATATTACAATATTGGTAGAAATATTGGTTTTGGGCTTAAGTTTTTGTTTTAAAAGTTTTTCTCTTTAGTATAATTTTTTCAACTTTTAATCGTTAGATTTAAAAATAAGCACAATTAATATATGATATCGAAACTAAAAAGCTTTTTTATATTACTGTTTTTAATATTTAGTATTAGTAGTTTTTCTCAATACGATACACTTAGCGTGTATTTTGATTTCAATAAATCTAATATTTCTTATAGACAAAAAATAAAAATGAGCAGTTTTGTAATGCGCAAAGAAAAAACAATTTACGATATTAAAATTTTGGGATATGCCGATTATAAAGGAAGTATAGATTATAATGTAAAACTATCGCAACAGCGTGCAAACAACATCTACAGCTATATTTTAAATGCAGGAATAAACGGCGATAAAATAATTTCGTGCCTAGGCAGAGGAAAAATTGAGGGCAGTAAAAACAAAGACAGGTATTTAGACCGCCGTGTTGATATAATATATAAATGCAAAAAACAAACTGAGCCAATTAATAATAAAAAACCTGATGAACAGATAGCAGAAACAAAAAAAACAAATATGCAAACAGCCAAAAAAGGAGATAAAATTGTGTTAAGTAATTTAATTTTTATTGGAGGCAGACACGTGCTATTGCAATCTTCTTTTCGGTATCTTGAAGAACTTTTAAATGTGCTTAAACAAAATATTAATTTAAAAATTGAAATACAAGGTCATATTTGTTGCCAACGCTCTGGCGATGGTGTTGATATTGATACAGGTAAAAATAATTTATCGGTGGCAAGAGCAGAATATATTTACAATTATTTAGTAAAAAATGGTATTAACGCAAGCAGATTAAGTTTTAAAGGTTTTGGTGCAAATAAGCGACTTAAAAATACAAATATTAATGATTATAAAAATCGTAGGGTTGAAATTATGATAATCGATAGTTAAATTTTATTCATCATATTTTATTATCCTATAAAGAGCTTTAATACTTATAAGTTTTGTTGCAAAAGCAAGAATACCGGAGCCTGCTACAAATATCATAATATTTAATTTCCAATCGGTAGAGATTTGTTTAGAAAAATAACCCAAAGCAATAATTACAAGAATAAAGGCACTAAGTTTTAATAAATAAAGGAAGTTTATTTTAAAATTAAATATTTTATAAGCAATAAATACTTGTATAAAAGCTGTAATTCCTTGAGTTAGTAAACTTGAATACGAAGCACCTTCTGCCATAAAATTTGGGATTAAATAAAAATTTATTCCAATATTAAACAACATTCCGAAACTTGCCATAATATTAAGTTGTTTCATGCTACCATTGGCAGTTAATAATGTTCCGAAAATATAAGTTGTAGAAATAAATACAAAACCTAACATCAACACACCTAATAGTTTAGCCGAAACATCAATATGCTCGTGATACATCAAATTCATTATCTCGGAACTGTAGAAAAACGATAGTATTGCAAGTATTAAAGCAGGTGTAATTATCAACGAAAATGAAAGCTGAACAAGTTTGCCAACCTCTTCTTTTTGTTTAATCATTTTTGCAAACATTGGCAGTAGCAAAGCGGCAAACAGCATACTAAATTGGCTCGATGCATCTAAAATACGGTATGCTTGTGCATATATCCCTGCTTGAGATGCTCCTATTGGCTCAGGCAAAAGCCTTTCTAACATAATAGGTTCTACACGATTATAGAACGACATTAGCAAAATTAAAAGAGCATAAGGATACGATTGTTTAAAAAATGCGATAAAGAATGTTCTATCGAAACGTATTTTAAAAAAATCAAGTTTTTTAAATAAAATTAAAAATGTAATAACTAGAGTTGATAAATATGCCAGAGTTTGCGAATAAATAAACCATTCAATTTTAAACACTCCTTTTTGATTTGTTTCGGGATTTAAAAGTAAATATCCTACAAATATTATCATTAAAATTTTATCTAAAACCGATATCATACTATCTGTTTTAAATAAATGTAAACCACTTATATTACTACGCAGATAAAGTATAAACGAGCTTAAAAACTGATTGAAAATTAAAAATAAAAGTAGATGTATTTTTACTGATTTCCAGCCAATTGCAAAGGCTATACTAATAGTGATTATTGTGTAAACTATTGCTAGTAAGAATTTTATTGTAACAATATTAGATAAGTGTTTGCTAAGTATCTGATTGTTTTGAGCAATATTTTTATTGTTGAAGTTTGTTATTCCTAAATCTAGAATAATACTAAAAATAAGAGAAAAATTAAAAAGAGCAAGATACAAACCATAACTTTCGGCACCAACCGTATTTTGCACCCCCATGTCTATACCAAAAATCCAAAATGGTTTAATTAGTAAGTTAAGAAGTATTACAAAAGCCAGATTTGTTACAAATTTTTTTCTCAAATCTAAAAATAATAGTTAAAACACAAAAGTAGATATTTTTTAATTGATAACAAAGCCCCAATTATTAGATTTAGATATTAACTTACCCATAGCAAAACCAAAAGCAGCACCTACAAAAATATCGCTACTCCAATGCACATTGTCGTATGTTCTCGAAAGAGCCGACATTGTAGCTATTGAATATGCTAAAATCTGCACCCAAACTTTATCGCTATATTCTGTTGCAACAATTGTGGCTACAGTAAAAACAGAGGTTGTATGCCCCGATGGCATCGATTTATAATAGTTTCCACCCATAGGTCCTATAAATTTAAAAGGGTTTGGTGGTGTTTCGTGATATGGTCTTTTTCTATTGATAATATACTTAGGGATTTGAACGTATAAACCTGAAATTAAATATCCTTTTGCTGCTTGCATTGCCACTTTTTTGCTTCTTTGATTTTTAAAAATTAAACCAGAAGTATATAAAATTGCCATCGAACTCATAGAATAAACACCACTTCCCCAATCTTCTAAAATATGTTCCGAAATAAAATCCATATTATCGGTGTGGTTGTTTAGAAAAAAATTATTGATATTAATATCTTGACTCATTAAAATAGCAGTGCTAACAGCAACACCACCAAATCCAATCCATTCTTTTTTATCCCATTTTATTGGTGATATAGCAATATCACGAGTATCTAACCAATACGATTTAAAATAATGTTTATCGAATTTAGCTTTGTCAATTGTTTGAGATTGACTTACTAAACTAATAAATAAAAAAAATATAATGTATCTTATTTTCATTGCTCAAATATACTCAAAGCATTGAGTATATCAAAAAAATCTTTTACTTTTACAATCGTTTTGAAAAAGCTGTTATACATATTATCAATATTATTGTTTTTTACTTTTTGTTCGTCGCCCACACAAACAGAACAAGCTGATATACAGGACACTTTAAAACAAAACGATACACTTGTTGATAGCATCATAAAAAAAGAAATTGTTGTAGAAGATACAAGCGATATAGAAAAAATATTTATTAGAGCCGGTTTGGTTGATATACAAAAGCTAGACTCTAATATAAAAGTTAATTTACGCTATGCTTCAACAAATAATTTTTTAGGTATAAATATGTATGGCGATTTTCATAGAGCTTATTTGCAAAAAGAAGTTGCCGAAAAACTTGTTAATGCTCAGCGTTTTTTAAAAGATACTTTTCCTGATTATAATCTATATGTTTATGATGCAGCTCGTCCGTTAAGCATACAACAAATGATGTGGGATAGTATTAAAATATCGCCAAAAGAGCGACCAAAATATTTATCGAACCCAAAGTATGGTTCTATTCATTGTTTTGGGGCTGCTATAGATTTAACAATTGCCGATGCAAACAACAAACTATTAGATATGGGTACAGATTTTGATAGTTTTGAAAAACTAGCTTATCCTATTTTAGAGGATCGTTTTTTAAAAAACGGCAAACTATCTCAAAAAATCGTAAATAACAGAAAACTATTGCGATATGTAATGGAAAAAGCCGATTTTTTTAATATCCAAACCGAGTGGTGGCATTTTAATTCGTGTTACCGTAAAGTTGCTCGCAAAAAATATGCAATGCTCAAAAACCATATCCTGCCAAAAGAAAAAGAGGTTTTTATTGCCGAAGTTGTTGAACCAGAACAAATACAAAAAGCAGAAACAAATGAAGAAAATATTAATATTGTTTTCCGTGTACAGATAAAAACTTCGGGCAGAAAAATTGATACAAACGATAGTATGTTTAACGGTATGAAAGTATACCGCTATTATCACGAAGGTTTATACAAATATACTGTTGGAGAATTTACTAATCTTAAGAAAGCACACGAATTACGATACAAAATGCTTGACAAAGGTTATAAAGGTAGTTTTATTGCCGGATTTAATAATGATAAACGTATAGGTATAAAATCGGCTATTGAGTTGTTGCAATAATATTTTGTCCTATTGTTAAATGGTTCTATTGTTAATTATTAATTACATTACTAATTACGGTTGAAATAAACATCAGTGCACAATATGTTAGTAATAGACTTCACACAACGAAAGTAGCAAAAATTTCGCACATTTAAAAGAGCAAAAATCCGCGAGATTTTTGCGGTGTTCAAAACCGCACTTCCGTTC
>CAZRWZ010000010.1:0-21717 GCA_964603745.1 uncultured Bacteroidaceae bacterium
GTTCTATTAATAAAAAATCAATATATTGTCAAAATTATATTTAACAGTACAATCCAAATAAAGTATCTTCTTGATTTTCCCAACAAAGTTCTTCTTTTGCTCTCTTGCAATTTTCTGAATATTCTTGTAACTTTTTATCAGAGTTTAAAATCTCAATTATTTGTTTAGCAATATCTTTTGGATTATCATTTACTGCAATTTCTCCAACTTTATATTTGTTAATTATTTTAAGCATTTCGTTTAAACTTGACACTAAAACAGGTATTTCTGCATTAATATAATCGAATAATTTATTAGGTAAACCAAAATTATAATTATCACCTGCCTTGTCTTCTATCGAAATCCCTAAATCGGCTGTTGATGTAATTTTCATTAAGTTTTCAAATGGTATTCTACCTGTAAACTCAACTTTATCATTAAGTTTTAATTTGTTTGTTAATGCTTTTAACTCATCTTCTAAATCGCCTGTACCAACAATAAGCAATTTGGTGTTTTCTATATACTGCATACATTTAATTGCTTTATCAATACCTCTTTTTAGATTTAAAGCTCCTTGATAAATAATTATTTTTTCTTTATTTCGCTTATTAATTTTTTCAACAATTACTTTTCTTGGAAAATTCTTAATAACAGCCATTTCAATATTATACCTGTTTTTATATTCAGCAGCAATAGCATCAGAAACTGTACAAGATTTTTTTATTTTAGGTAATATGTGTTGTTCTATCAAAAGCCATATTTTTTGTACTCTTGGTCTGTTTAATAATTCTGGTACTTCGGTAAAAAACTCGTGACTATCGTAAACAATTTTTTTACCTTTTATTTTTGCTGCATAATAATTTGCCGTTAAGGTATCTAAATCGTTAGAATTTAGAATATCGAATTTTGTAAACAGAAGAATAAAAAATAGCCTAAAATTATATTCGGCATAAAACAATGCTCCTTTATTAAACAATAGTTTTATTCTTTTGGTTTTGTAAGCTCTGTTTAAATTTTGGCTGTTTTTTAGTTTTCTGCCAATCATCAATACATCAAAATCATTGTTGATTAAACTTGTAGCAACTTTATTAACTCTTTGGTCTGTAACCAAATCGTTTGTAACAGAAATAACTACTCTTGTTTTTTTCGACATATCTTTTTGTAGAAACTAATTAAAACTCAAAAGTAGGAAAAGTTTTCGTAGCTTTAACATAAGCTGTGTTAAAAGCATCTTTATCAATGCCATAATTTTTATTTTTGCCATCTAAATACTCAAACAAATTACTTGTTTTTAAATTAGCAATCATTTCCTTACCCGACATCGGGCAACCGCCAATACCGTTAAGAACAGTATCAAATCTTCTGCAACCTGCTTTAAAAGCGGCATCAACTTTTTCGTGCCAAGTGCTTTCGGTGGTATGCAAATGAAAGCCAAACTCTATTTTACGATATTTAGGTATTATATCGGCAAAAATAGAATAAATATTTTCTGGAATTGAATCGCCTGTAGTATCAGATAAAGCAATAATTTTAACTCCAAGTTTCGATAAAATATCAACCCATTCTTCAACAATTTCTGAGTTCCATTTATCACCATAAGGATTACCAAAAGCCATAGAAATATAAACCACTAATATTTTATGATTTTTTTCGCAGATATTAAGTAACTTATTTGTAGTTACAATAGATTTTGCAATTGTAGAATTAATATTTTTTCGTAGAAATGAAGGCGATATAGAAAACGGAAAACCAAGATATGTAATCTCGTCGAATTTTGAAGCAATTTCGCCACCAATAGTGTTTGCAACAATAGCTAAAAGCTTAGATTTAGTATTTTGCATATCTAAACCTGCAATTACCTCGGCAGTATCTTTTAACTGAGGAATAGCCCTTGGCGAAACAAAACTTCCAAAATCAATAGTATCAAAACCCACTTTTAACAATGTGTTCATATACTCAATTTTTTGTTCCGTAGGGATAAATTTATTTATTCCCTGCATTCCATCGCGCGGACATTCAATTATTTTAATCATAAACTTTTATTAAAGGAGACGCCTATTTATTAATTTTGTTGAACTTGCAAGTTCGGTTCTTTTTTAACAAAAAACAAAAGTAAAAATAAATCTTATCCTAAATACATTTTTAGCAATTTACTTCTAGAAGAATGTCGCAATCGTCTTATTGCTTTTTCTTTAATTTGCCTTACACGTTCTCTTGTTAAATTATATTTTATTCCCATTTCCTCTAGTGTTAATTGTTGTGTTGATATTCCGTAGAAACAACAAATAATATCTTTTTCTCTACTTGTAAGCGTTGACAAAGATCGTAGTACCTCTTTGTTTAGCGATTCTTTTAAAAGAAGTATGTCGGTATTTGGAGCGTTTGTATTCTCTAGCACATCAAGCAAACTACCATCTTCGCTATCTTTAAAAGGTGCATCAACAGATACTTGATGTCCCGAAATATCAAGGCTTTCTGCTACTTTTTCAACAGATATATCAAGTATATCTGCAATTTCTTGATTTGTGGGTTGTCTTTCAAATTCTTGTTCAAAACGAGAAAATTCTTGTTTAATTTTATTTATTGAACCTACCTGATTTAATGGTAATCTCACAATTCTTGATTGTTCTGCCACCGCTTGTAAAATAGATTGACGTATCCACCAAACGGCATACGAAATAAATTTAAAACCACGAGTTTCATCAAATTTTTGTGCTGCTTTTATTAAGCCTATATTACCTTCGTTAATTAAATCGGGCAAACTAAGTCCTTTATTTTGATATTGTTTTGCAACAGACACAACAAATCTTAAATTTGCTTTTGTAAGTTTTTCTAATGCTTGTGTATCTCCCTCTCTAATTCTTTGAGCTAACTCTACCTCCTCTTCAATTGTAATTAATTCTTCTCTACCTATTTCTTGTAAATATTTGTCTAAAGAAGCGCTTTCCCTGTTTGTAATCGATTTTGTAATTTTTAATTGCCTCATTTGTATGCGATTTTAAGGCAAATATAATAAATATTCTGATTGGAGTCAATATTTAAGATATTATTTTATTTTTGTATATTAATTTTTATCGAAAAATCTGTTGATGGATAAAAAGCGTCCGAGCATATTTATTGCATTATTGCCAATTATTATTTTAATAATTTTATTGGCTTTAAATATTTTGTATTTTGACGATCCTGTTGCAGGACCAAATCAAATTGCATTGTTATTTGCTTCGGCAATAGCAGGAGTAATTGCTTTTTCGCTTGGCAGAGATTGGGTTGAAATTAGAAAACAAATAGTAAAAAGCATAGGCGATGCAATGCCATCAATATTAATTTTATTGTTGATAGGCTCACTTGCAGGCACTTGGATGATTAGCGGTGTAGTACCTACTCTTATTTATTATGGATTAGATGTTTTGCACCCAAGTATTTTTTTGTTTGCTGCTGTAGTTATTAGCTCGGTAGTTTCTGTTGCAACAGGCAGTTCATGGTCAACAATTGCTACAATTGGAGTAGCCTTGTTAGGTATTGGAACAGCAATGGGATTTAACCCTGCACTTGTTGCAGGTGCTGTTATATCAGGTGCTTATTTTGGCGATAAAATGTCGCCCTTATCCGACACAACAAACTTAGCCCCTGCAATGGCTGGCACCGATTTGTTTACACACATAAAATATATGGCATACACCACAGGTCCAACAATTTTAATAACTCTTATTATATTTTTTGTATTAGGATTTGTTATCACGCCAAGTAACACAAATGTTAGTGTAGATGAAATGCTTATGGCCATAGATACTAAATTTTATATAAACCCTGTGCTTTTGCTAGTTCCTGTTATTTTAGTTGTTATAATTATAAAAAAAATGCCCCCACTTCCGGCATTATTTATAGGAACTTTGCTTGGAATTGTGTTTGCACTTATTTTTCAGCAAGATTTATTGATGTCATTGGCAAAAGAAGGTAGTAAATTTCCCGAAGCTGCCTATACAATTTTAACACAAAGTATGTTTGGTGAAACAACAATACCAACTAATAACGAAAATATATCTAAACTCCTAACAACTGGTGGAATGGCAGGAATGATGAACACAATTTGGCTTATTCTAACAGCTATGGTTTTTAGTGGAGTAATGGAATCGGCAGGTTTATTAGTGCGTATTGCCGAAGGAATTGTGAGTTTTGCTAAATCAACAGGCTCGCTTGTGGCATCTACAGTTGCAACTAGTATTTTTATGAATATAACAGCATCGGAACAATATATTTCTATTGTTGTGCCAGGCAGAATGTTTGCCGATATTTATCGTAAAAAAGGTTTAAAACCAGAGGTGCTTAGCAGAACTCTAGAAGATGGCGGAACTGTTACATCAGTTCTTGTACCTTGGAATACTTGTGGTGCTGTGCAAAGTAGCGTGCTTAAAATCCCTACAGTAGATTATGCTCCTTATGTTTTTTTTAGTATAATTAGCCCAATAATGACTATATTCTTTGCTTATGCCAATATTAAAATAAGGCGATACTCAGAAAAAAGTGGATATAAAGTAAAATCTGCTGTTGAAAAGATATAGGTTACAACAAATCATTATCAATTAAACATAAGGGCAAACTCATACTTTTTAATATCATACTTATAGGGAATATTAGTCAACAACAAGCTATCAATCTAAATTGACTTATATGTTTTCAATAAAATGACTATGTAAATTGTAAAAAAGGAAAGCTTGTAATATTTAGCCGACAAAATGGCGTCAATATGAATGGAAAGCCATTATTTGGAAAGTTAAAAAGCGATCATTTTGTCTTGAATTTTTGTTTCGTTTTGGTTCAAGCCAAAATGAAATGCCCGTCTGGCATGAAGACAATGTATATTTAGCTTGAAGATTTATATATTTAAAAACTATGTGTCTTCCCTGAATTAAACATTGAAATAATACGCTTCTACTAATTTTTTTCTTACTTTTATAAAATATATAATTACTAAAATTTAATAATGAAAAAATTATTTATCTTAGATGCTTATGCCCTTATTTTTAGGTCATATTACGCATTCATTAACAGACCAATAATAAACACAAAAGGACTAAACACATCGGCAATTTTCGGTTTTGTAAATACTTTGCTCGAAATTCTTACAAAAGAAAAACCCGATTATATTGCAGTAGCTTTCGATTTTCCGGGACCAAATTTCAGGCATAAAATGTTTGATGAATATAAATCGAACCGTCCACCCACTCCGGAGGGTATAAAAACTGCTATTCCGTATATAAAAGATATACTAGCTGCTTTTAAAATTCCTGTTTACGAAATTGAAGGTTACGAAGCTGATGACACAATTGGAACAATGGCAAAAAAAGCCGAAAAGCAAGGTTTTACAGTGTATATGATGACACCAGATAAAGATTATGCACAATTAGTTTCCGAAAATATTTTTATGTATAAACCACGTCGTTCGGGTAGCGATGTTGATATTTTGGGTGTTGAAGAAGTTAAACAAAAATTTTCTATAGAAAATCCTTTGCAAGTTATTGATATACTTGCTCTTTGGGGCGATAGTTCTGACAATATACCCGGTGCTCCCGGAATTGGAGAAAAAACATCAAAAAAATTGATAAAAGAATTTGGTAGCGTAGAGAATATAATTGCCAATGTAGATAAATTAAAAGGTAGGCAAAAAACAAGTATTGAGGAAAATACGGAACAGGTACTTTTATCTAAAGACTTGGCAACAATACGTTTAGATGTTCCCGTAGAGATTAATGCAGAAGATTTAAAATTGCAAGCTCCAGATATTAATAAAATAACATCAATTTACGAAGATATTGAATTTAGGCGTTTTCTTGCAAGAACAATTGAATTTGCAAATTCCTTGTCTGATGAAAAAATAGAAGTGCCAAAACAAGAGCCAAAGTCAAAACCCGAAAAAAAATCGACACAAACAAACAGTGGAGCAATACAAGGCGATTTGTTTGCTGCAGCAGGAATAGAGACTATTCAAAAAGAAAAAAACTCAATTAAAAATGTTAATCACAAATATATTTTAGTAGATAATGATGAGAAATTAAATCTATTGATTTCTACCTTAGAACAATCAAACGAATTTTGTTTTGATACAGAAACTACAAGTATTAATGCTGTTAGTGCCAATTTGCTAGGAATTTCTTTTTCGGTAAAAGAACACGAAGCATTTTATTTGCCTGTTGCCGGCGATGTTGAATTTGTTAAACAAAAACTAAAGTCAGTAATTAAGTTTTTTAATGATAAAAGCAAACTAAAAATAGGGCAAAATATAAAGTACGATATTATTGTATTGAGTAATTATGATATTGAAGTAAAAGGTAATTTGTTTGACACTATGATTGCACATTATTTAATTGAGCCAGATTTGCGTCATAATCTAAATTATCTATCGGAAAACTATTTAGATTACACCCCTGTAAAAATAGAAGAACTTATCGGCAAAAAAGGAAATATGCGAAATGTTCCTGTTGAGATAGTTTCTGATTATGCTTGCGAAGACGCAGATTTAACATTTCAGTTAATGAAAAAGTTTTTGCCACAATTAAAAGAAAAAGCTTTGTATAAACTTTTTGAAGAAATTGAAATGCCACTTGTTCAAGTGTTAGCAAGTATGGAAATTGCAGGAGTTAGTTTAGATGCAAAATCAGTAATAAATTATTCCGAAACATTAAAAAAAGAATTATTATCAACACAAAAAAAAATATACGAATTAGCCGGCAAAGAGTTTAACATTGCATCGCCAAAACAATTGGGCGGGGTGCTTTTCGACGATTTAAAAGTTGTTGAAAAACCAAAAGTAACAAAAACAAAACAATATAAAACAGGCGAAGAAATTCTTGTTAAACTAAAAGATAAACACCCTATTATTAACGAAATTTTAGAATATCGCTCACTTGCAAAATTAATTTCTACCTATGTAGAACCATTGCCATTATTAATAAATAAGAAAACCAACAGAATACATACTTCATATAATCAAGCAGTTGCAGCAACTGGAAGATTAAGTTCTACAAATCCGAATTTACAAAACATACCAATTAGAGAAGAACGAGGCAGAGAGATAAGAAAATTCTTTGTATCAAAAAGCGACTATGTTTTTGTTTCGGCAGATTATTCACAAGTAGAACTTAGAATAATGGCACATTTAAGCGAAGATGAAAATATGATTTCAGCTTTTAAAAACAATGAAGATGTGCATACATCAACAGCAGCAAAAATAGCTAAAAAAACAATCTCAGAAGTAAGCAAAGAAGAACGAGCTCACGCAAAATCGGCAAATTTTGGTATTATTTACGGTATATCAGCATTTGGCTTGGCAGAAAACCTAAGTATCTCACGCAAAGACGCTAAACAGCTTATCGATAATTATTTTGAAACATATCCTCAGGTTAAGCAGTATATGGATAATAGTATTTCATTAGCAAGAGAAAAAGGATATGCCGAAACTATTTTTGGAAGAAAGAGAATATTAAAAGACATAGATTCTCAAAACCATATGGTAAGAAGCATTGCAGAACGTAATGCCATTAATGCACCAATACAAGGTTCATCGGCAGATATCATTAAAGTTGCAATGATTAATATCCATAATAAAATACTTGAAAATAATTTGAAATCGAAGATGATAATGCAAGTACATGATGAACTAAATTTTGATGTACACAAAGATGAGTTAGAAAAAATGAAGGAAATTATAAAATATGAAATGGAAAATGCCGTTAAGTTAAAAATACCTTTAACTGTTGATATAGGTGTTGGAAACAATTGGTTTGAAGCACATTAAATAGTGCTTGTCTATAAATTCAAGTGTTTGGTATAGAAAGTTCGAGTTCAAATCTTGCTTAGCTTGAAAAATGTGAGTTTATATATGTAAATGACCATTTTTTAAACAAGCATAAGGCAGAAATCGGACTTTATATACAGACACTAAATAAATTTTGTATTTCAATTAGCTTTATTACCTTTGTAATCGACTGAATTTATGAATAATATATTAAAAATACTGTTATTACTTTTTATTACTACATTTAGTGTATATGCCCAAGATATATCTACTTACGAAGCACCATACATTAAAATTTATTCTCGCGACGATTATAATGCTCACGACCAAAATTGGAATGTTGCACAAGATTCTCTAGGCATGATTTATGTTGCAAACAATGCCGGAATATTAGTGTTTGACGGAAATGTGTGGGATGAAATTAGCATGGAAAATGTATGGGGTTTATCGGCTAATTATAAAGGTGAAGTATATTTTGGAGCAGATAATATATTGGGTAAAATAGAATATGGCAAATTTGGAGAAATAAAAATAAAATTACTTAACGAACAATTACCAGAAGAAAAAAGAAATACAGGAGTTATACGAAATGTTCAATTTATAGGAGATTCTACATATTTTATTGGATTTAGAAATGTTTATCTTTTTTATAAAGATAGTTTAATAAACACTTATGTTACCAAAAGCAGAATAAGTTTTTCTTACATTTATAATAATCAAATATTTTTTATTTGCAATTTATCTAAACTTTATCAAATATCAGAAAACAATATAGTTCCGGTTTCTATTAATAAAAGATTATTCTCAAATCAAAAAATAAATTTGTTTTCATACAAAAACGGAACAATTATTTTAACCGATAGTGCAGTGTACTATTCCGATAGTAAAAATGTGAATTTAGTAAACGGACGGTATAAAATAATAGATAAAGATTTTAATAAAAAAATAAAAAAATTATCATTTACTAATGCCGTTTTATTATCTAATGACAAAATATGTTTTTATTCTACCAAGTATGGGATATTAGTTTACGACATAAAAACAAAAGAAAAAACATTTATTAATGAATACAACGGTTTAAGTTCAAATTTTGTAACAGCAGTTTACGAAGATAATCATAAAAATTTATGGGTATCAACTTATGAAGGCATAAACTATATCGAATTAAATTTTCCATTTAGAACAATATCGGCAGGAAATTTAACATCAAATATAATTACTGAGTTTAATGAACTAGATAATGGTGATATGGTTTATACCACATTAAGCGGGGTATATAAAATTAAAAAGATAAAAAAATCTAACCAAATACTGATACATAGTTATGGTATTCAAAGTAGTTTTGTTGGCATTGTAGGTTATGACGGACGTATATTCTCGTCAAACACAATGGGTATAGGCGAAATTAAAGATGACAAATACAATCAACTTATCGATTTTGAGATTTGTTATATATTTAGAAAACTAGAATTTAATTCTCAATATATGGTGCTTGCCGGTGGCGAAGGTATAGCCATTCTTAAATATCAAAATGGAAAAATAAAAAAAGTTCATACAATAAGAAGTTATAATATAGATGTAAGATATGTGGTTGAAGACAATGGTTATATTTGGTTTTCTAAAAAGAAAGGTGTTGTATCAAGATTTAAAACAGACGAGATATTAACAGACACACTATTAGTTGAAGATTTTTATTTTTCAGACAGTACTAATACTAATAACATATTTGTGAATAAAATTTGTGAAAAACTAGTAGTAGAAGATAAAAATGCTTTTAAAATATTCGATTATAAAACAAATAAATTTATTGTTACACAAAAATGTAAGCATTTAAAAGATTTTGGTGCAATAGAATTAAGTTCTTTCGATAATGGAACTAATTGGTTATCGAACACCGAAGAACTTACAAGTGTAAACTGTGAAACAGGAGAAATTAGCAAATCTAATGTTTTTCTAAAAAGAATTAATAATATAAAAGTACAGAGTTTATACAATGATAAAAGACGTAATTTAATATGGGTTGGAGGAACAAATAAAATAGGAGTTATTGACAAAAGAAAAATAGACCCTGATTTATATACATTTAGAATTAAAATTAGAAATATAAGAATAAACGATTCAACAATATTTTACGGATATAATCTTAATGACAGTATTCAACGAATATTTAAAAAAAGAAGTAAATTCTTATTTAATTATGCAGCCCAATATTACAGAGCTACAGAAGAAAACCGTTATTCTTATATTTTAGAAGGTTATGATAAAGAATGGTCTGGCTGGACAGATATTAACTTTGCCAACTATACCAACTTAGATTATGGAGATTATATTTTTAAAGTAAAAGCAAAAAATATTTTCGGAAAAATAAGCAAAATAGAAGAATATAGATTTAGTGTAGAGCCTGACTTTTATCAAACTTGGTATGCAAAAAGTTTATTAGCTATATTCGTAATGTTAGTAATATATCTAACAATATATTTAAACAGTAAAAGACTAAAATTAATTAATTTAAAATTAGAAAAACAAGTAGAGGAAAGAACACTAGAAATTAACGAAAAAAATATAGAATTAGAAAAGTTATCTATTGTTGCCAGCGAAACAGATAATTCTGTACTTATTTATGATAAGGACTATAATTTAGAATGGGTTAACGAGGGAGTTAAGAAAAATTTTGGTTATACACTAGAACAACTGTATGAGGAATTTGGCAAAAACATATTAGATATAAGTTTTTATCCTAAAATTACAGAAGTAATTAATGAAATAGAAAAAACCAAGAAAAGCGTTACATACAATAGTAAAGGTAAGAAACGAGATGGAAATCAAATATGGTCTAGAACAACATTAACCCCAATTGTAGATAAAGATAATAATACTTATAAAATAATAGCAATAGATTCTGATATTACAGAACTTAAACATGCCGAAGAAAAAATTATTAAACAAAATAGTTTAATAAAAGACAGCTTAGAATATGCAAAAAAAATACAAGAAGCTGTATTGCCAAGTTTAAATAATTTAAAAGAAACATTTAAAGATGCATTTGTTATTTTTAAGCCAAAAGATATTGTAAGTGGAGATTTCTTTTGGATACATACAATAGATAACAAAACAATAGTAGCCACTGCCGATTGCACAGGACATGGTGTACCAGGCGGATTTATGAGTATGATTGGTAACACAATGATGAATGAAATTGTTAAAGAAAAAAAGATTACATCTCCGAGTGACATTCTCAATTTAATGGATAAAAAAATTAAAGATCTTTTTAAAGATGCAGAATCGGGACAAGCAGATGGAATGGATGTGGCAGTAGCAGTTATAGACAAAACAGTAGGCACTATAGAAGTAGCATCAGCAAACCAAAGCATGTATATTGTAAACGATAACGAAGTATTAGAATACGAAGGAGATATGTGGTCTATTGGAGGCGTTTTTTCTATAAACGAAATAGGTGTTTTTCAATCTAAAGAATATAAAATAAGTAATAATACAACACTATTTATGTCCTCAGATGGTTATCAAGATCAGTTTGGAGGAGAAAATGATACAAAAATTTTAAAAACTAAGTTTATTGAAATTTTACAAGATGTAAGTAGTAAATCATCTGACGAACAAGAAAAAATTCTAAACGATTATTTTGAAAATTGGAAAGGAAAAGAAAAACAAACAGATGATATTCTTGTTATAGGAATAAAATTATAAATCTACATTTTCAGGATACTTCTAAAAATTATTAAAATGTTTAAATCAATATTAATTTTATTAATAAGTTCTAGCCTAGTATTTTCGCAAAACTATATTGATAAAACTTTTAACAATACAAATTTAAAAACAGCAAGCGTAGCTTTATTAGTTTATGATATAAACAATAACAAACAAGTATATGCCCACAATCAGAATAAAAGTCTAAAACCTGCATCAAATTTAAAAATATTAACTACGGCAGCAATATTAGAAACACTTGGTGCCAATTATCAGTTTACAACATATTTAAAATATTCGGGCAAAATAGAAAACAATATTTTAAATGGTAATTTATATATAATAGGCGGTGGCGACCCAACACTTGGCTCAGAATTGTTTTATGATAAGCAAACGCAATTTTTAGATAATTGGATAAACGATTTAAAAAAATTAAATATAAAAGCAATAAAAGGTAATATTATAGTTGTTGATACACTTTTTAAAAAACAAGCAATTCCTTCAACTTGGGTTTGGGGTGATATTGGCAATTATTATGGAGCAGGAGTAAGTAGTATCTCTATTTTCGATAATCAATATAAATTATATTACAACACAAAAGTACCTATTGGCGAAAATGTTAAATTAATTAAAACATATCCGCCCATAAATTGCAGCATTGAAAATAATGTAACAGCCGAAAAAATTACAAGAGACAAATCAAATGTTTACTCATCGCCATTTTGCAATATTTCATTAATACAAGGTAGTTTACCAGCCAACAAAGATACTTTTATTGTAAAAGCAGCAATTATGGAGCCGGCAAAAAATATAGGAGAATTTTTTCTTCATTTTTTAAACAAGAATAAAATATATGCAAAAAAAAGTAACTTGCAAATAGTTGATAATGCTAACGAAATACCCGATACAAACCTTATATTAATATCAGAAATAAAATCGCCAAAACTTATTGATATTATAAACAAAACCAATAAAAAAAGTATTAATTTATATGCCGAAACATTATTACGACATTTAAGTTTAAGTAGAAATAAAGACGGAAGTAACGCCACAGGAACATCTGTTTTAAAATATTATTGGAAAAATAGAGGTGTAGATATTACAGGACTTAATTTATATGATGGCAGTGGATTATCATCGTATAATTTAATAACAGCACAACAAATTGTTGATGTACTAAAAAAAGTTTATACTGATAGCCTAAAATACCAAGGATTTATATCAACACTACCTGTTGCAGGAGAATCGGGCACATTAAAATATTTTTTATACAAAAGTGAAGCAAAAAAACATATTTATGCTAAAAGTGGATCAATGTCGGGTGTAAAAGCATACTCAGGCTACATAGAAACTAAACAAAAAAACATATTAACTTTTTCTTTTATAATAAATAATTTTACTTGTTCTAGCTCAAAAGTTAGAAAAGATATGGAAAATATTTTGTTATATATCTATTCTAATTATTAAAAAAAAATATTTAATATTAACTTATTATTATATTTTTAATAACTTTACAGTCGTAAAAATTAAAAAATTATGATTACAATTAGACAATTTGTATTTAACCTGTTTGCAACAAACACTTATGTTGTTAGTGATGAGACCAATAAGTGCGTAATAATAGATGCAGGATGTTACACTAAAGATGAAGAAAACGAAATTATCGATTATATAAAAGATAATAAACTAGAGCCAGTTGCTCTTTTAAACACACATTGCCATGTAGATCATGTTTGTGGAGTGGCATTTCTTAAACAAAAATATAATATAGATTTTTATGCCAACAATACCGATAATTACATATTAGAACAAGTTGTTAATTCGGCAATAACTTATGGTATGCAAATAGAACAACCTCCAAAAATAGATAAAATGCTTAATGATGGAGATACATTTAATTTTGGTAATACCGAATTTAAAATATGTTTAGTACCCGGACACACAAAAGGTAGTATAGCTTATTATTGCGAAAAAGAAAAAATTATTTTTTCGGGAGATGTTTTATTCGATGGCAGTATTGGTAGAACAGATTTAGACGGAGGCAATTTAGAAGTTTTATTAGATAGTATAAAAGAAAATCTATTTAAATTACCCGAAGATACCGAAGTATTATCAGGGCATGGAGGTCCGACAAGAATAGGAAAAGAAATAAATTCTAATCCGTTCTTATTAGATAATGTATTATAAGTAATTTCTTAAAAATTAGTTTATCAATTTTTTGATGTATTTTTTTTGTAAAAAAAATACTCTATATTATTGCCGAGAAATCATACTTAATTGTTTTATCAAACAATTAGTATAAGTTTATTGTAATATTAAAAAATATTAAAATCTTTAAAAAAAATAAAAATCAACATTTATTATTAAGAAAATAACTTAAAGAATAGTTAATTTTGAAACATAAAACAAAAAAATAAAATTATGAAAATAAAAATATTTTTAATTGTAGCATTGTTTGGTTTAAGTATTAACACTTATTCGCAAAAAAAATCTAAAAACAAACATACCGATTCTTATAATATTAAAATAAAAGTTGCAGGTGTAAAAGATACGGTAATATATCTTGGTAATTATTTTGGCGATAAAAAATATTCAATAGATACTGCAACAGTAGACTCTAAAGGCGAAGCTGTTTTCAAAGGCGATAAAAAATTAGATGGAGGTATGTATCTTGTGTTATTTCCATCTAGAGGAATGAGCTATTTTGAATTTTTAGTTGGCGATGATCAAGATTTTGAAATATCAACAGATACAATAGAATTTTATCAAAAAAACATAAAAGTAAAAGGCTCGGTTGATAACGAAGAATTTTATGCTTTTCAAAAGCAATTAAATGAAATAGGCAAACAATTGCACGAAATTCAAAAAAGCATGAAAGACAAAAAAGATGATAAAGAATTTATTAAATCGCAAAAAGAAAAACTTAAAACACTTTCAAAACAAAGAGAATTGCTAATAGAAAACACAGTAAAAAACAGCCAAAGTAAAACCTTAATAACCATAGTTAATTTAATGAGAGAACCAAAAATTCCTGAATTTGAAATAGACGAAAATATCACAAATAAAGATTCTGTAGAAAGAATAAAAAAATATTATTACTATAAAGAACATTTTTTCGATTATGTAGATTTTACAGATAGTACAATATTACGTACACCAATGTTTCAACCAAAATTTAAACAATATATTTCATCAGTTGTAATTCAAATACCTGATACTGTTAGCAAAGAAGGTGTTAAATTAATAGAAAAAGCTAAATCGAACCCACAAGTATTTAGATTTTTAGTAGTTTATATGTTAGATTATAATAACTCCTCTAAACTAATGGGAATGGATAGAGTTTTTGTAGATATAGCAAAAAAATACTATTTAAGCGGACAAGCAACATGGGCAGTAGAAGACAGCTCGCTTATGGCAAAAATTAAAGAACGAGTTGAAAAATTAGAACCAAATTTAGTAGGTAATCAAGCACCAGACCTACAAAGATTAGAAACAGTAGATAAAAAAACTATTTCTTTATATGATATTGATGCTAAATATACAATTATGATTTTTTGGGAGCCTCATTGCGGACATTGTAAAAAAGCAGTACCAAAACTTTATAGCGAATATTTAGAGCTAATTAAAAAAGGTGTTGATGTAGAAGTGCTTTCAATTTACACGCAAATAGACAGAGAACCTTGGGAAAAGTTTATTAAAGAAAAAGATATTACTCAATGGATAAATGCTTACGATAAATATATGTTTACAAATTTCAGAAACTTATATGATATTTATTCTACCCCTACAATTTATTTACTAAATAAAGACAAAAAAATTATAGCAAAACGACTTAGTCCGGAACAGGTTCAAAAAATGATACTAAAATTAGAAGGTATAAAAGATACTACAAAACAGAAATAATTTTATATTTAGGGTCTACTGAAAAGCTCTGAGGTGTATTAGATTTTTATTTTCTGAAATGCAAACTTATAAGCACATATGTTTTAAAAAGTTTGCACTTATAATAGCGTGTTTTAGTTTAAGTGGCTTTATAATAACCTGTTATGCGTTTCTCAGCAGACCATATGTGCTTTATAGACAGATAATATCAATTTAAAATCAATAAAAAAACCGAAGTTTATACTTCGGTTTCAAAAAACAACTTTTCTTAAAGATTATTCTCCAAGTATTTTTTTTGCCATATTTAAGATAGTATCATCTTCGATATGTACAATTCCACCATCAGGTCCTTGCTCTATAGTTAAACCAACAGCTTCACCTTTTTCGTAATTTGCTCCGCCAAAATAATTTCGTACAGTTTCTACTGTTACGTTTAAATCGGCAGCGATTTTGTGCATTGTTCCTTCTGGTAAATTGTCTTTAATTCTACGTAATTCGTTGAAAGTAATATTCATATTTTAAGTTTTAAAATTCGGTAATCAAGTAATTAAGCATAAAGATACAAAATAAATTTATTTCTATGCAAATAATTTCAGTTAAAAGTTTATAAAGTTTGTAAACTTTGATAGTCTTACAACGAAACCCTAACTAATAACAATATTAATTATTCTTTTGGGTACAACAATAACTTTTCTTACGGTTTTTCCTTCAAGATATTTTTGAGAATTTTTGTTTTCTAAAACTGCTTTTTCAATGTCTTGATTACTCATATCAACAGATAAATCGAGCATATATCTTGTTTTTCCGTTAAACTGAACAGGATATTTTATTGTGTTTTCAACCAAATATTCTGCATTAAATTTAGGAAATTTTGCTGTTAAGATACTACTATCTTTTTTAAGTGCATTTTGCCAAAGTTCCTCTGTAATATGTGGTGCAAAAGGCGAAAGTATTACAAGTAAATCTTCTAATATTTCACGTTTATTACATTTTAACGATGTTAGTTCGTTTACACAAATCATAAATGCAGAAACAGAAGTGTTAAAAGAAAAATTCTCAATATCTTCTGTTACTTTTTTTATTGTTTTATGCAAAATTTTAAGTTCGTCTTTTGTAGCTTTTTCGTCAGATAGATTTAATTCTCCATCTTTATAAAACAAATTCCAAGTTTTTCGCAAAAATTTATAAACTCCGTCAATTCCGCTTGTATCCCATGGTTTTGCTTGTTCTAAAGGTCCAAGAAACATTTCGTACATTCGTAATGTGTCAGCTCCGTATTGCTCAATTATATCATCAGGATTTACTACGTTGTACATAGATTTGCTCATTTTTTCAACAGCAGAACCACAATGATATTTTCCATCTTCATCAAAAATAAATTCGGCATTTTTATATTCTGGCAACCATTTTTTAAATGCCTCGGTATCTAAAATATCGTTTTTAACAATGTTTACATCAACGTGAAGTTTATCTGTTTCGTATTCTTTATGTTTACCGTAAGATACAAACTTAGTTGTTCCCGTAATTCTATAAACAAAATTAGAACGACCTTGTATCATACCTTGATTAATCAACTTTTTAAAAGGTTCGTTTTTAACAACAAGTCCAAGGTCGAAAAGGAATTTATTCCAAAAACGAGAATAAATTAAATGCCCTGTTGCGTGTTCTGTTCCACCAATATACAAATCAACATCTTGCCAATATTCGTTAGCTTCTTTAGAAACTAAGGCTTTGTTATTTTTGTTATCCATATATCGCAGATAATATGCCGATGAGCCTGCAAAACCCGGCATTGTACTATATTCCAAAGGAAAAATGGTTTTGTT
The DNA here is from genome assembly GCA_964603745.1 of uncultured Bacteroidaceae bacterium. Lineage (GTDB taxonomy): Bacteria > Bacteroidota > Bacteroidia > Bacteroidales > JAFGXI01 > CAZRWZ01. Next base: position 17,185 of record CAZRWZ010000010.1, read on the forward strand.
ATCTATTAAACTATTGCTTACAACTTTATTGTTTTCGGTATCCCAAGCCCAATTTTCGGCACGAGCAAGAGGTGGTTTACCGTCTTCGGTTGGTAAATATTTATCTACTTTTGGTAATTCTAAAGGCAAATAATCTTCATTAATTAAATAAGGAATATCGGCTTTAAAATAAACAGGAAACGGTTCGCCCCAATATCTTTGACGCGAAAAAATTGCATCACGTAAACGATAATTTATTTGCTTTTTGCCAATTCCTTTTTCGTGAAGAAATGTAATTATTTTTTTACTTGCTTTGCCTACAGACAAACCGTTTATTAATTCCGAATTTATGGCAATTCCTTCTTTTGCATCATAACTTTCTGTCCAATCTTTTGGGTCTGAAACATCTTTTTCGTTTTTTGCAATTACTTGGATAATAGGCAGATTAAAAGTTTTTGCAAATTTAAAATCTCTACTATCGTGTGCCGGCACAGCCATTACAGCACCTGTTCCGTATCCTGCCAAAACATAATCGGCAATCCAAATAGGAATTTCTTTTTCTGTAATTGGGTGTATAGCATACGAACCTGTAAATACTCCTGTTACTGTATTTACATCGGTCATACGGTCTCGTTCGGTACGTTTTTTTGTTGCTTCGAGATATGCTTCTACTTCTGCTTTTTGGTTGTCTGTTGTAAGCTGTGCAACATAATCGCTCTCGGGTGCAAGAACCATAAATGTTACTCCGTATAAAGTATCGGGTCTTGTGGTGAAAACCTCAATTTTCAATTTTGAATTTTCAATTTTGAATTGGAGCTGTGCTCCTATTGATTTTCCAATCCAATTTTTTTGTATTTCTTTAAGAGCATCAGTCCATTCTAGGTTTTGCATATCATTTAATAATCGTGGAGCATAAGCCGAAACACGCAAACTCCACTGACGCATTTTCTTTTGTTCTACAGGAAATCCGCCACGAACCGAAACGCCGTTTGTTACCTCATCATTAGCGAGAACTGTTCCTAATTTAGGACACCAATTAACAAAAGTATCTGCTAAAAATGCTAAACGATAGTTTAACAAAATCTCTTGTTTTTCCTTTTCTGTTTTAGTATTCCATTGTTCAGCTGTAAAGTTTAAATCTTCGCTACAGTTTGCATTTATATTTGTTGTTCCGCTATTTTCAAATTTTTCAATTAATATTTTAATAGGCTCTGCTTTTTGTGTGTCATTATTAAAATAATGATTAAACATTTGCATAAAAACCCATTGTGTCCATTTGTAATAATCTGGTTCTGATGTTCTTACTTCTCTATCCCAATCGTAAGAAAAACCTATTTTATCTAATTGTTCTCTATATCTTTTAATATTTGTTTCTGTTGTAATTGCCGGGTGTTGCCCTGTTTGTATGGCATATTGTTCGGCAGGCAACCCAAAAGCATCGTAACCCATTGGGTGCAAAACATTAAATCCGCTTAATTTTTTATATCTACTATAAATATCTGATGCAATATAACCTAAAGGGTGACCAACATGCAAGCCTGCCCCCGAAGGATATGGAAACATATCTAATACATAATATTTTGGTTTAGAGCTATCTACATCAACTTTATAAAGTTGTTTATCTCTCCAATTTTTTTGCCAATTTTGTTCTATTTCTTTAAAATTATATTCCATCTCTTTTACGGATTTTATTTGAATTTGCAAAAATAGTGTTTTTATATTTGAGTAAAACAGTATGCTCTTATTTTTTTATCAAATAATATTCTCAATAATATTTTCATATTCATCACTAACAAAATCCCACTCAGGCAAAGCTTTGTTGTTTTGATGCCACAGAAAAACAAAATTTCCGTTAAAACTTTTAACTGTTTTGTTTATTTCATAAAGCTCCGATAAAAATTTTTCTTTGTTTCGCTTTGTTGAATTTGCGAGTGCTGTGTCCATCACTATTAACGGATATTCTTTTAAATTAAGTTTTTTTCTCTCGATGATATCAAAAACTGAAAATTCGTAGCAAGTTCCGCATCTAAAGCCAATATCGGAAGTATAACCCAATGTGCTATCAATTTTTATGTTGTTTTGTTCTAAAATTTGCCAAGTTTTAGGGTTTTCAAAACGCAAAAAATGCTGGCGACTTTCGTTGATATCTCCGATAATATCTGCTAATCGGTTTTGCTCAATCAACATTTTATCATTATCATTAAAACTATCCCAACCAAAATGAGCCCCAACAATATGCTCTCTTTTGTATATTCTTTCAATGGTTCTAATTACCTCTGTATCATCAATATTATACTGTGCATCGGCTTCGCCAAGTTTTGCAGGAATAAAATAAAAATGCGATTTTATATTGTTTTTATCAGAAATATCCATTAAAAAACCGAAGGTGTCGTAAGGGTCTTGTGCTTCTCCTGATTTTATTTTTTGGAAAGTAGAAATTGTTTCTTTTGCCATTTTCGGACTTTTACGTTTTAGTAAATCGCCACCAATAGCTTTTGCAAGTTTCTTAGTACTATCGTAACGTCTGAAAAAATCAACATCGTGAGTTAAAAACAGATTATATTTTCTTTCTTTTCTTTTTTGGTTAAAGCCAAAATGCACAAGCATATTCCACAACAATTCTACATATTCGTTAACAACTGCACGTTTATAAAAGCCAAACTGAAAAGCCAAAGATTGTTCGTCGGCAAAACGTCCGTTACTATCTTTTGCTTTAATAACATACTCTTCCCATCTGGTAAGCATAAAAAATGATGAAGCAAAAATATCTAAACCGCAAATCAACTCATTTTCAGACATTTCTATTGTGTTATCACCAAATATTATCGGTAAATTATTTTCTATCTGAAAATCACTTTTGCTTAATTTTGTTATTCTATCAGGAATATTTTTTATTGATAAATAATTATTATCACTATGTTTTGAGAAAAAATTATCTTTTATAATTAATAATTTATTTTCTATATGCACCTGATAATCTGCGATATCACAAAACTCAATACTATATTTCAAATCTAAAAAATCTGAAAATATAATATCAATTATATATTGCCTTTCGAGCTTGTTATTATTCGGTAGTTTGATTAGCATAAGGCAAATTTAAACAAATTTGTGTAACTTTGTTAAAATTTTAAGATTATGTATAAGATATTTATATTAAAAAGGTTTATAATATTAGCTTTTCTGCTAATATCTATCATAAATTTAAGCTCTTGTAAAAAAGAAGAAGATATTTGTTATACCTGTACACTTAAAGATAGTACAAGAGGTGAATCTACTGGTGATAATTCGGGCGGAGGATATAACTCAGATTTAGAATCAAATATTAGATTTTGTGATACCGAAGATAAGGTTAAGAACAAAAAAACAACATATGTTAATTTAGGTTACACTTGTACTAAAGAATAAAAAAACCTAACTTTGTTTTTCAAAATTTAAAATTATGTCAAAATTTAATAATTCAATTAAATATTTTGTTTTTGCAAGTTTATTTATTTCTGCTATCTCGCTAAGTTCTTGCAAAAAAGAAGACGATAGTTCTTCAGAAAAAGTTTGTTATACTTGCACAAGGTCTGCAAAAGCCCAAAGTGGTGGTAATTCGCAATATTTTTGTGATACTAAATCTGATGCTGAAGATACAAAAATGCACTACGAATCTTTAGGATATACTTGTGTAAAGGATTAGGAATTTACTTTGCAATTATAATGTTCGACAAATTCATTAATATAACCGAACAATTCACTGATTTTAAAACTACACCTTTCAAGGTCGTCAAATATTAATATTAAAATTTAAGGTAAGCTATAAGGTTCTTATTTAAAGTTTCTTGTTTTTTTATCATTATTTTCTGACTTGACATTTCGTTATTCATATTATTATTGTCTTTAATTCATCAAATTTACATTCTATTGGATTGAGTTTTAATAAAGAATTTAATCCGATTGTTTTTTGATTCTTTAATTTTTTATTAATTGTTTTAGTTTTTAGAATATAAAAAGTCCATTGATTTAAATTCATTGGATTAATTATTTTCTGGTCTTTTTCCCCTAATAGGCAAAAAATATAATAATCACTCCATCTTTTAAAAATCCCATCATATTCAGGATTACTTGGTTCTCCGACTGTTTTTGCAATACCGAATTGAATATTCGAATATTTTTCTTGTTTCCAACTTTGGATATATGATGCCGATTTTATTTCAATTTTTTTACCTTCATTTGTCATTAAATCGTAACTGTCCCATTCTATTCGTAAACCATCTTTAATGCCCAGAGCTTCTTTAACAATATACTCAGCTAAAATTCCACGAGTTCTATTTTCAATCAAGTTAGACTGGTTCCAAATCCAAAATTCATTTAATTGAAAATTTAATTTCTTATTATTGAAATAGAACTCTTCTATTCCTGTTTTTCTCTGTATATTAATTTCTGGTAGTTCCAATTTTATTTATTTTATAGGTCTGATACAATTCATCAAAAGCGAATTCAGATTATTCAAGCATTAGTTTATTACTATTGTTAATTTTTTAAATTAAGAATTTGAATATCATTTGT